>CAMHDG010000001.1 GCA_946183815.1 uncultured bacterium
ATTTTTCTCTCTCCAAGGAGAGACAAATCGGCTTCGCCGATAAACAATAATTTATCCATGTTCATGATACAATATTTACAACGAATGGAGAAAAATAATTATGAGAATGTCAAAACTTTTTGTTCAGACCCTGAGAGAGTTTCCGTCAGATGCGGAGGTTGTTTCACACAAATTTTTAGTAAAAGCAGGGTTTATACGTAAACTCACAAGCGGGGTTTATAACTATTTACCGCTAATGTGGAGGGTATTAAAAAAAATAGAAAACATAACAAGAGAAGAAATGGATAAAGCAGGCGCACAGGAACTTCTTATGCCGTTTGTTCAACCAAAAGAGTTATGGGAAGAATCAGGCAGATGGGAAGTCTATGGGAAAGAACTTATGAGATTAAAAGACAGGCATAACAGAGAAATGTGTCTTGGACCAACCCACGAAGAAATTATAACAGCAGTCGCTCGTGACGGACTGAAATCATATAAACAGTTACCTGTTAATTTATACCAAATCCAGTCGAAATTCAGAGATGAAGTAAGACCACGTTTTGGGCTGTTAAGAGGTAGAGAATTTATTATGAAGGATGCGTACAGTTTTGCGACATCACAGGAAGAACTTGATAAAGAATACGAAAATATGGCACAAGCATACAGAAACATATTTAACCGTTGCGGGTTGCCAACGAAGATGGTTCAGTCTGACAGTGGTGCAATAGGCGGCAGTGTCAGCCATGAATTTATGGTTATCACTGATACTGATGCAGGCGAAAACGATGTATTCTATTGCGAATGTGATTATTCCGCAAACTCTAATCACGCTGTTTCTAAATTGCCGAAGGCTGATACTGATGGAAACAAGTATGGTCTGACAGAAAAGCAAGTTGTTGATACACCAAATACATTCTCTATTGAAGATTTATGCGAATTTTTGAAAGTTCCTGCAAGCCTTATTTGCAAATGTTTAGTTTATATTGCAGACAGCAAACCGGTTTTGGCTCTAATCAGAGGGGATAAACAGGTCGAAGAAACAAAACTTATGAACGCAGTTGAGGCGATAGAGATAAGAATTGCTACTGCCGAAGAGATAGAAGAATTGATGCAAAAACAAGGGTTTAATGCAGCAAAAGGCTTTATTAGCCCTATCGGAATGAAAGATATAACAGTTGTTGCAGACGAAACTATAAAAGATTTGAAAAACTTTGTAGTTGGTGTAAATGAACAGGATAAACACATGGTTGGTGCTAATCTTGATGATATTAAGATTGATAAATATGTTGATATAAGATTAGCAGAGGCAGGAGAACTTTGTCCGCAGTGTGGGAAGCCGTTAAAGGTAACAAGAGGTATTGAGGTTGGGAATATCTTCCAGTTAGGAACAAAATATTCAAAACCGATGAACGCAGTATATCTTGACCAAAACGGGAAAGCACAACCATATATAATGGGTTGTTACGGCATTGGTATATCAAGAACTGCAGCGGCAGCGGTAGAGGCACATTATGACGACTGGGGAATAAAATGGCCTGTGGCTATTGCACCTTATCACGTTATTGTTGTTCCTGTTGCTGTTAATGACGAAACTCAAATGAATGTGGCAGAAAAGATTTACAAAGAGTTGCTGGATGCCGGTATAGAGGCTGTTATAGATGACAGAAACGAAAGACCTGGGGTTAAATTTAAGGATGCCGACCTTATTGGATTCCCTTATCGTATAACAGTTGGTAAGACTATTGCTGACGGTAAAGTGGAATTAGTCACAAGGGAAACAGGTGAAAAGATAGAAATGAGTCCTGAAGAAGCAACATCAAAAGTTATTGAGTTTATAAAATCTGCTTTAAAGTAGAAATAACTTAAAATTTTATATTAAAACCGCTTATATTAATAGATATAAGCGGTTTTTTGATGTATCCATGCTCTACCATGCCTATAAATCAAGGTTTTTAGGCATGGTAATATCCTACAAATAAACGATTTTTGACAGAATATAAACTTATGTAAAGTTGAGAAAATATTGATATTATTGAGTTTTAGCCTTTTTTTTAATAAAAAAAATAAATATTGCAAATATATTTGTATCCCCTATAATAAAGGTGTAATAGATAAGAAAGGAGTTTTTACAATGAACAAAGAAGAATTAGTACAAGAAATTGCTAAAAAAGCAAAAGTTACTCAAAAAGATGCTGGCGAAGTTTTAAACGCATTAGTAGATACAATTCAAAAAACCGTTTCTAAAGGTAAAAAAGTTACTTTAGTAGGTTTCGGTACATTTGAATCAAGAAAAAGAGCAGCAAGAACTGGTAGAAACCCACAAACCGGTAAGGAAATCAAAATCCCTGCTAAGACAGTTCCTGTATTCTCTGCTGGTAAAAAATTCAAAACAACTGTTAACGGTAAGTAATTAATCGTTTAATAAAAACAGGTTAAAAAAGAGTCAATGTGTAATACATTGGCTCTTTTATATTATTCTTGTTTTTTAAGTTTTACCCATTAGAAATCGCATGAATTTTGTGAGTTACGAGAGCGTTTTCTTGTATAATTTGGGGTATTTTGTTTAGAATAAATTGTTTTATAGACTTTAGATCTTGTAGAATATGGGGATGTTTTGCATCTGTAATGCGGAGCAACGTAAGTACCATCTTTTCTGAAATAACCTCTGACCATGCCGGCAAAGGCGAGAGGTGAGATAAAAGAAAAGATTAAGAATAGTGCGATAAATTTTTTCATGATAAGAACTCCTTATTGAGAAATTATAACAAATAAAAATAATACTTGCAAAAAAAAAATGTCCATGTATAATAAAGTTATAAGCGGGGGTAATTCAGTGGTAGAATGCCTCCTTGCCAAGGAGGATGTCGCGAGTTCGAGCCTCGTCTCCCGCTCCATAAAAAAAAGACCTAAAAAGGTCTTTTTTTTATGTCTGAATTATTTAACCTGTGTAATTATACTGATAAGAATTTCAGTCCGATTATTCCTGATACAATCATTGTTATGCACAGTAATCTCATAGCAGTCAGTGGTTCTTTAAACAAGATTATTCCAAAGACCACTGCCCCAACTGCACCTATGCCTGTCCAGACAGTGTAGGCAGTGCCCAGCGGGATATTTTTCATCGCAAGTGCTAAAAAATAGTAACTCGCAACCATACCAATAACAGTGAAAACACTTATCCAAAAATGGCTAAAGCCATCTGATGCTTTTAAACCCACAGCCCAACTTATTTCAAAAAAGCCAGCAATGAACAAATATAACCATTCCATAATTTTATCCTTTCTAACAAAATAGCCCGAGAGATGTTATCTCCCTGGCTTTTATCCTTCCGTGTGCGTATTATCTTACGTGTTTTCTCTCGGACCAGCCCATTTTTTTATGCGGAACCCTAGAAAACTGTTTTTTATTCAATTTTCTTTATAATAACACAAATACCATTACATGTAAAAACCTGTTCCCAAGCGGGTTTTAAGTTATATTTATGAACTTTTGTAACAAATATATATTTTATATATGTAAATTAATCAATTTTTCAGAAAAGAAACACTTTACATGGGTACAGAGTATAAAGAGAAGAAACTACACACGAGGAAAGCCCAAAACATTGGGACGAGGACTAGAGAAAAAGACGAACAAGTTTCTTTCTACACACACTACACTTCACAAATTTTCAAGAGTCAGAAATGGCTCTTTTTTTTTAGCACGTGCAGAGGCACGAACGTAGTGAGAGGCGAACAATAATAATCGAAAACCACGCTTTTCGATTTTATTGTGAGCGTTGCCGTTTAACGCACGTGCGATAAGCACGTGCAGAGGCACGAACGTAGTGAGAGGCGAACAATAATAATCGAAAACCACGCTTTTCGATTTTATTGTGAGCGTTGCCGTTTAATGCACGTGCGACAAGCACGTGCAGAGGCACGAACGCAGTGAGAAGCGAAAAAAACATAAAATGTAAATTTTTGTGAATGATAAAATCGCTAAAACACAATAAAATCACTGATTAGAACCATATTTTACAAAATTAACCGTCTGAAATTGAAGATAAGAAAAAGACTTTATTTATATGAGAGAAAGAGCGCTTATGTATAGAAGTGTATAAGGACAACAAATGCCAACACCTGACAAATACAAACTTAAGAAAAAGTATATAATGAAAGATGGGGACATAACCGAACAACCAACAGCAGAGGTTACGGAAGCATCGGCGGAGACTCCTGCAACAGAAGTTCCTTTACCCCAAACACCTAAAACACCGTTACCACAAGACGACATTAGGTCAAGATTAAGAAATAAATACGGGGTTTTACAACAAACAAAGAAGCCGCAAAAAACTGCCGATGCTAACACAGGCAAGGCAGAAATTGACGTAGAGGCATCCTATACAACGGAAAGACCGATAGAAACAGGTTCATTTACGGAACTCCCTGATATTGAAAATATTGAATATAACGGATTGACAATATCAGATTTTCGACAAATGTATTCAGATAACGGAGGCAACACTGCTGCGGTTGACAGTTATATTACAAATCATCTGTCAAGTATAAAAGATGACCCTAATGAAGTACGCAATTTCATGAGCACTTTCTTAACAGGATTAAAATCTGATTTATTTGATTCCGGTAAAAATACTTGTTCATTTGGAGAAGATACAGAAGAAATATTATCACATGTGCTTTCGCAACCTGAAGGGGAAAGGCTGACAGGTTGGGTATGCAGTAACATTCATGATCTTGGTATGAGATACTTGCATAAAAGCGGGATAGAGGCAGCCGTAGTATCCTGCAAACAGAATATGGGTGCAGGTCATGCAATACTTATATATAAAAGCGGTGATGGGAAATATACTTTTCTGAATTACGGTCACGCAAGCGAAGTTGAAGCAAAGAATATGGTAGATGCTGTATGTAAACTTCAAAGTTCCGATTCATCGCTAATGTCTAACGGTACAATCTATTTTGTTGATGAAAATGGTTCATATTGCAAATATGCACTAAAAGACGATGCTCTTTGGGGCGATAGAATTGATAAAACAGGTTATAACAAAGATATCCCAACCGCAGGTATTTTGCCAAAAAAATCAGGGGTATCAGTTGAACTTAACACAACGAATGTTGGTGACCAACGGGCAACAATAGAAGGAAACATTTTATTAGGCAAACACAAACGGACAGCAATAACAGGCGGAATTGGTTACCAAACCAACAGTAATTCACAAATCTTTGACCATTCGCAAGGGTTTGGTGCAAATTTAGGTATAAAAACAGTAAGCGGAGGAGATAAGACAAAAACCTATTTTGGTGCTGATGCGATAGTGGATTACACACTTGCAAATTATACTCCTATCCCGACAGATGACGGTCAATACAGAGATCAGCATGCAGAATACCTGACGACCTTCGCAAGAGGGGTAGCAGGGATAGAAAACAAATTCAACTTATCCGAGAATACGACACTAACAAATACTACCCAATTATCTGCTAACGGATACCTTGCAGCAGGTATAACACTGGGGACATCATTTAACGGAGATGGCAGAGCGGCAGTAGAAAATGCACTCACACTCACGCATAAAACAGCAGGTGCAACTATTGAAAACACTCTCAACGGGGGGTTATTGGTTGATATGAAAAAGACATCAGGTGATCAGCAAATGTGTTTTCAACTCGGTTCAAAATTCAATGCAGGCAGTTCGATAATGATAAGCCCTGACAAAAACTTATCATTCGGGGCAGGAGTTGACGGGTATTCTGTATTTACCCCAACCTCAACAGATTACGGTGTAGGGGCAAGAACTTTTGTGACATACAAACCTGACGGGTCTGATATAACATTTACGGGGAATGTTGGCGGAAACTATTCCCACCAAAACATACGAATTGGCGGTATGCACGAAACAACAGAAGATAACACTTCTTTTTATGCATCTGTTTCTGCAAAACATAAGAAAAACACTTTTTCAGTAGGCTATAACGGCAAATTTGACGGAATAAATACAACAAGAAACAACTCAACATTTATGGTAAAATACACCCGAACATTCTAATTAAAAATTTGAAGTAACCTCTATACTTAAATATTATTGAATCGATAAAAAAAATTTGATAAAATTATTTATATTGAAAGAGGGTTTTATGAAAAAGCAAGTTATAGCATACGTTCATTCACATTGGGATAGAGAGTGGTACAGAGAGTTTGAAATCTTTAGAATGAGGTTATTGAGGGTATTTGATAATATTCTTGATATGCTTGAAAAAAACAGGCTCCCATCTTTTTATTTTGACGGTCAAGTAGTTGCTCTGCTTGATTATCTTGAAATAAGACCTGAAAAAGAAGATCAAGTCAGAAAATTTATAAAAGAAAAAAAGTTATTCATAGGTCCTTTTTATTGCTTGGCTGACGAGTTTTTGACTGATGATAAATGCTTCAGAAAAAATTTAGAGATAGGTTTAAAAATCTCAAAAGATTTTGGGTGTGAAGATTTTACGGCATATTTTGCAGATACATTCGGACACAGTACGGGGACACTTGCAATACTTAAAGAATATGGAATAGACAGTGCTATGGTTTGGCGGGGTTGCGGTGATATTCCATCAGAGTTTAGTTGGTGCGGGGTTAATACTATAAATTTAGTAAGAGGGTATTTCAATGATGTATTTTCTGCCCCTTGGGATATTGATAAAAAAACAGAGTTTTTGAAAGATAACCTTGATAAAATCGCAAAAAAATCAGGTGACGTTTTATTATTACCGATAGGGGCTGATCATTTAGGTGTTGAAACTGACCTTACAGAACAAATTTCTCAAATAAATGAACATCTTGAAGATTACGAGATTAAAATCGGAACAATTTTTGAATATATAAAAAAAGTAAAAGACCGTTTTTCCAAATATAAAACAAATACAGAATTGCGTGATAATTCAAACACCTTTATTTTAGAGGGGTGCTATTCTTCAAGAACAGATATTAAGCGATATAACATAACAGCAATCCACAGGCTTAATTTAGCAGAATCTCTCGCTAAATATTATGAAAAAAGTAATTATTTCCCCTTGCTAGAATATGCTTATAAATTACTTTTACAAAATCAGGCACACGATAGTATTTGTGGATGTTCGACAGATGATGTTCACAGTGAGAATATTACAAGATATAAAAAGATTTTACAAATAGCAGACACTATTATTGATGAACTCTCATTAAATGGGAAAGAAGATAAGATAATAAATCTTTCTGACAAAGAATACAGCGGAGTTATTGAATTTGACTCAACAAAAAAACATCCTTATCAGGTAATAAAAACAAAAAGAGGGTTTGATAAAAAACTCCTGACGGATACCCAAAGAATACCTGTAACAGAAGATTATACGGATATTTATACCTATGCCGTTCATGTTGATAATCTAAAATCAGGTGAAAACGATTTAAAACCGACTGAATACGAAAACGATGTATTTATAACCGATAATTGTATTGGAAACTCAAATATATATCTTCTTATTGAAAACAATAATATAACAATCGGGGATAAAACGGCAAGATTTGTTGATTATCAGGATAACGGCGACAGTTATAACACAGGTTATGTTCAAGGGGATAAAGGAATAGTCGGAAAAATATTATCCACAAAAATACTAAAAGAAGGCGATGTCCGTTCTACTTTAGGTGTTGAGGTCGATGTTAACGGCGATATTCTTAAAGTTGAGATAAGTCTTGATAAATATTCCAAACACCTTGATTTCAATATTGAATGGGAAAACACTCACAAAAATCATTTATCAGAATTTATTATTGATACTTCAAAGCCAATAGAAAAGACATTTTCAGAAGATTTTGGAAACATAATAGAGCGTGAGTTTGACCCTGATTATGATGTAAGAGAGCACTTACCGAAAGAAAAAGGGATTGAGGTAAAATCAAACAATGCTCCTATGCAAAGAGGGGTCTGCACAAATGGGATAGGAATAGTGACAAAAGGGTTAACCCAGTATGAGATATACAAAACAGAATTAAGATTACCTATCTTGCGAGCAACAGGGGTAATCTCAAACCCTAAAAACCCCGCACGTTCAACACCGGCAGGACCTCCGATTGAGGTTAATAATCTTCAACAATTAGGAGAAAATCGGGTTGAATACAGTATATTTCTGGGGAACGATTTAAGAGAACAAATAGATAATATATTCCATAAATGTATTGTTATTTAGAGATAAACACTTTATCCGTAAGTTTGTCAACAAGTTTTGTGTAGTCTTTTGAAACTCTTGTTATATCAGACGTTTTCAGAGCATATAAAAACAGTTCTGAACTCTCAGGCTTTCCTTCTGTGAAGGTTTTGGAATTGGCTACATCAATTCTTGATGGAACTATAAGCCCGCCTTTTGTCATTTTGTCAATATTTTTTGAATTAGATAAAAACAATACGAATTTTATTGCTTTATCTTTATGTTTAGAAGATTTAGAAACAGCCCACCCTGAAGAATCAACTGATGCTTTTGATTTTGGGAAATTTACAACATCCCAGTCAAAATTTGCACATTCTCTGTATTTAGGAACAAGCCAGCGACCGGAAATATGCATCGCTATTTTACCCTCTAAAAACATTTGTGCCTGAGTCTTACTCCCTGTCTGTGCAGGGGTTGGGGCTACATGGTATTTATACACTAAACCTTTATACAAATTTAAACCTTTTAAAGAAGAAGCGTTTTCCCCAATATAACTCTCTTTATTGTCCAATATGCCCCCGCCTAAATAATGCATAAACGGCAGAGCATAGTATATTTTAGGTTCATAACTCAAACCCCAGTGAGATTTAGAGGTTAAAGAAACTGATTTTGCAATCATATCTTCTAGTGTCCAGTTTTTTTCAGGGAAATCTACCCCGCACTTATAAAAAATATTCTTATTATAATAAACAACAAGGGTTGAACTATCCCTTGGAACAGAATACAACTTATTATCAACGCTCATGGAATTTAGTGCCTGATTAAAATAGTCTTTCTTATTTATAACATTATCCAAAGGTTCTAAAAATTTTGTATAAACAGGCAGGCTCAAATTATTTATTAATAACACGTCAGGTGCAAGATTTGAGGCAAAAAGCAGATGAAGTTTTTTCATATAATCCTGCGGAATATGCATAACCTCAATTTTTATATCGGGGTTTTGTTTTTCAAAATCTTTGATTATAGGGTCAAGAATTTTCATCTCTGAGGCAGATCCCCAAGTTGTAAATTTAAGTACAACCCGATTATCGTGTCTAAACCCACACCCGCAAAGGATAACACACAAGATACATGCCAGAAAAATATTTTTAATATTCTTAATCATTACAAGTCAAGAAGCCTATTCATAGATGTATCAGTAATTTCAACGACCATTTTGTTTTTACCTACTCTCACAAGGTAACGTGTTGAATCTTTCAGTTTTTCTGTTTCTTTTAGTATAATTCTGCTATTAACAAGTTCGTCAAATTTCTTGATAACAAAATAATCATCCCCGATATGACCCACTAACGATGAGAAATTATCGTAATTAACGAGGTACATTCCTTTATTGTCGTCAAGTTTTGCCTCTGTCAGCATAGTAAGTTCATCTTCTTGCTGTTGAGGCTCTTGAACAGGCTCATCATCAAACCCGATAACAGAAGTATTTTCCTGAAGATTTTGGATTTCAGCAACACTTTCAGTAATATCGTCAACTGCCTGATTATATGCTATATTATCAGTTTGCACTTCGTCATCCGTCATAAAGTCAAATATCTGATCGGCAGGTAATTCTTCAGGCAATCCGTCTGCATTATTCCTTGCCATTGTTTGCATAGTAAGTTCATCAAAGAAATCTTTGTCGTTTACACCTGAAAAATCAGCCAGACTACCATCAGGGTTGTACGGTTCATCATTGACTATTGCAGGTGGTGTAACAGGTGGCTCAGAAGGGCGAACTGTATCTTCCTGTTTTAATTCTTCCTTAATAACAGGCTCAGGGATTTCATTTGTAATTTCAGGTTCTATTACAGGCTCAACCACAGGTTCTATTACAGGCTCATCAACAGGTTCTACTGTCGGCGTTTCCTGTGAAAAATCGTGTTCAAAATCAGAATCAGAATAATCGTTATTAAATTCTGATGCCACTTGTTGTTGTGGTTGTTCAGATACAGGAATTATCGGTGTATCTATTTCTATTGGTTGATTAACTGATTGAGTGAATTTTTCGTATTCTGCCTGATGTAATTGTTCTTCGTGGTAAGTTGGCAACGGCTCATCCACCTTATTTAACATCTCGTCAAAACTGCTATATACAGGCTGATTTGACGGTTCAGGACCAGGCTGTGGGCTGTTTTCAACCGTTGGCGCATAATCAGGTGCTTGTTCATCTTCTTTTCTAAACGATTTATCAATCTTTTTATTAATATTCTTATCCAGAGTAAGAATAACCATTATCACTATAATAGGGAAAGTTATTGCTCCTGCAAGTAACAATAATTTCCACAAACTTAAACACCTGTATTCTTTTAATACAGATTTAATATTCTCAATAATCGGTTTGTTGCCTGTATTCACATCCTCAACAGGTTGGTTATTGAGATTTTGGTTTTTATCCAATTCCGCTTTTATATTATCGTTAATTTCTTTATTAAGTAATGCATCGCCTGAATCAGAATTAAGTGAAGAATTTTGACCTGTTTTAACCTCTTGTTCAAGAACTTGGATAGGCTCTTTCTTTGGTGGAGGCGGTACTGCAACAGCAGGTTTAGATACTTTCTGCTGCGCTAATTTTTGGGCTTGAGCCTGCTGTTTTGCTCTCTGTTCCGCAAGTTTCTTTGCCTGTTCTTGTTTTTGTTTTGCAAGTGCTTGTCGTTTTGCCTTTGCCTCTGCTTGTTGTTTAGCCTTTGCATCAGCCTGTTGCTTTGCCTTTGCTTCTGCTTGTTGTTTTGCTTTTTGTTCTGCTAATTTTTTATCATTAGCACTTTGAGATTTGGTAACATTTGGTTTTACAGGGGCAGTGGTTGAAAGTTTTGTTGTAGTTGTTGTATTAAGATTTGCAGGTTTAACCCCTTTCATCTGTTGAGTGCGTGGAACAACATTAATCGCCTTTTCGGAGGTAATAATAATTTTTGTATAACCTTTCCCGCCTGATACCTCTTGAGTATTAACAGATACATTTGAAATTGTACCTGAACCGTTTGTTACGGTTGGGGAAGCCTTGAGTGAACTCTTTGTTTCAGGCATGAGGATAACATATTTATTATTTGCCTTTTTGTTAACAACGACAGGCTCGGTATATGGTCTGTCAGTGTAAATAGTGACTTTTACAGCATTCCCTGCCTCTTTATTTACCCGCACATCCACAACATTGTTTTTGTATGCTTCCCCATAGCATACAAAATTTGCACTAATAAGCGTTGCCATCAGCAAAGCCGATAATTTAATTTTATTGTTACCTTCACTCATTCTTTCCTTATTTTATCACAGTTTGATTTTGTATACAATTGTAAACTTTTTAAATTGGCATGAAATTCATCCATTTAAACTAGACTTTATATATGTGTATATAAGAGAGCAACAATTTTATTTATAAATAAGGAGAACAAAATGTTTAATACAGGCTAAAAATACTGACGGCTACATTACTTGCGGGAGAACGAAATCAATAACGGAAACATAAGAGAACAGATTAGAGAAAGACTAGAAGAAAATAAAAGAGAAAAGAAAAGATTAAATAAGAAGAAAAATACACAAAGAGGGCTTTATACAATGAACGTATTATCAAGATACACATTTATTTCGAGTTTCAACGCAGAGAAACTAACAAAACAACAATCCGAAGAAAACGGAATCAGCAACAAGGATTTTGCAGTATGCGATACAGATGGTGACGGAAATATTACTATTGATGAAATCCTTGCAAACCAAGATATATGTGACAAAATACTGAAAGCAATTCAGGCTAAAATTGATAAACTTACAGCAGAAGAGGCTGGAGTAAAAACTGAACAGGCAAAAGCAGAAAAAGAGCCTGAAAAATTCCAATTAGCAGCATAATTTTGTCATCTGACATAGATAATAACAATATGTCAACCAACAAAGTACACTAAATATTAACTATCATTTTCAAAACACGAGGCAGTTTACCTCGTGTTTTTTAATAAAACTAAACTGTTATTTTAATCAATTATTGCAGTATTAGTGATATAATAAAATTATGAAATTATGTGTAATTCCGATAGATAACAGACCCGTTTGTTATAATTTGGTCAAAGAGATAACAAAAATAGATAATAGCATAGAACTTTATATCCCCCCTCGTAATTTATTAGGCGGACTAAAAAAAGACGCTGATATAGTAGGGTTATACAGTTGGTTAAATCAACTTCCAAAAGTGGATACAATAGTTATGTCAATGGATACTATTGCCTATGGCGGACTAATTCCGTCAAGACGTTGCCCCGATTCTTTTGAAGATATTTATTCAAGAATACACGATTTTAAAGAAGTATTAGAAACAAAGAATGCTAAAATATATGCCGTATCAAGTATAATGCGTATATCAAACAACAACTGTAACGAAGAAGAAAAAGAATATTGGAGCAAATACGGAAAATATATTTTTGAATACTCTTACACAAAACATCAGTACGCAAGCAGTTTAGGGCTGGAAAGTCCCGTTAAAAGACTAATTCCGCCAAATATACTTGCAGACTACAAAAGAACCAGAATGAGAAATTTTAAGATTAATCAGGTTTATTTACAATGGAAAAAAGAAGGCTTTTTTGATACTCTTATTTTTTCAAAAGATGACTGTGCTGAATACGGCTTTAATGTAATGGAGGCAGAACATCTTACCCGAATGGGAGGAAAAGTTATTACAGGTGCTGATGAAATTCCATTGAGTTTAATATCTAAATCAATAGAATGTAATATGTCTGTAAAACCAATCTATACAGAACCTGATTATGTTCAATTAATATCTAATTACGAAGATGTTTCAATAAAAGAATGTGTAGAAAACCAACTGAAATTTGCAGGGATAGGGGTAATAACCGATGAAACTCCTGATATAACACTTTTGGTAAACAATTTTAAAAAAAATCAGGGCGAAATTGTTATGAAAGAGGATACAGAACAATTTTCAGGCGAATACACTCCTCCTGAAACCCCGTACATGATAGCAGATGTCAGAAACGCAAACGGAGCGGATAACAATTTTGTTAACCAACTTATTGAGAAGTTCAGATACAACGATTTTTACGGATATAGCGGATGGAATACAAGTGCAAACAGTTTAGGCAGTCTGATATGTTGTGCAAAAGTAAAATTTAACGCACAAAAAAATGGCACATATAATGACACCGCTTTTAAAAAAGTGCAAATGATACGATTTTTAGATGACTGGGCTTATCAGGCAAACATAAGACAACAAATAACCGAACCCTGCAATATTCAACCAATGATGAAACCATACGAAGATACAATATCGAAAATTTTAAACTTACCAATAAGAAATGAATATTTTTATCCATGGAACAGACTGTTTGAAATAGAGGTAACCGATGAGTTATATTGATATAATTTTTTTGGCAATAGCCCTGTCTATTGATGCATGTGTAGTATCATTCTCTTATGGTCTGTGTATAGAAATGCGGCATAAACGCAATGCACTTGCACTTGCCCTGACTACAGGTTTCTTTCAGGGACTTATGTCTTTTTTGGGATATTTTTTCAGTAACAGTGTGAAATCAGTAATCTATCCGATAATTTACCCCTATGCAAAATGGATAGTCTTTATGATATTTATGTACTTAGGTTTAACCTTTATCTACGAGGCAAGAAACAAAACAGAAATCCCAAAACTATGCTTAACCCTAAACGCCCTAATATTAGTTGGGATTGCAACAAGTATAGACGCTTTGTTTGCAGGGGTATCATTGTTTTTGACATCGAGTTCGGTAAAATTCTCCGTTATAGCAATAACCCTTATAACTTTTATTAATTCTTTGGGTGGATACTATTTAGGACACCGACTAAAAATATTCAAAGCAAATTATCTCGAAATACTTGGAGGACTAATTCTCGTTGGGCTTGCAATAAAAACCCTGCTATAATATTATTTTTTGAACCATACCTGAAAATTTTTTATTTCTTCTAAAAGATTATTATAGTCACCTCTAAAAGTAATGGCTCTGTCATCTATGTATAACAACGCAGGCTCTTTTATGTTTGTTACCTCTTTTATCAGTTCGTTCAAACCATTATCAACCAGCCACTTTGATGCAAGTTCTTTATCACGGGTTGTAAATAACTTTAACTCATAATTTTCTGACAAAGTT
The DNA here is from genome assembly GCA_946183815.1 of uncultured bacterium. Taxonomy (GTDB): domain Bacteria; phylum Cyanobacteriota; class Vampirovibrionia; order Gastranaerophilales; family Gastranaerophilaceae; genus UBA2883. The sequence continues at coordinate 14,312 of CAMHDG010000001.1, forward strand.
TCTAAAAACTCTTTAGCACCTTCTTTTACAGGTGGGATGACTTCTTCGTCATATTCCCCGCAATAAGTATTTAAAACCCCGTCTAAATCAATCATCACAGTTTTCTTAAACATTATACAAATCCTATATTAGTAACATATTTAGGACTGTACGCAGTCCTAGTTTATCATAATCTAGCATTAAAATAAAAGATATGCAACAAGAAAAAAATTCGCAAAATAAATTTGTTAACACATTAAAAGAAATAATATCTTCACGCAGAAACAAAATAAAAAAATCAATATATCTTGTATCTGCTGAATGTAATATTTCAAAATCAACATGGCGTGAATTAGAACTGGGTATGCGAAAAGATTTAACACTCACCACATTTTGTAAAATTGCAGAAGGTTTGGATATAGCACCACATGAACTATTAAAAGAATTAACAGATAAACTCGGGAAAAATTTTTCATTCACGGATATAACTAAAAAAGACTAGTCCTCTGTTCTATATTGAAGGGCTTGAGATATATGAACAACCGTAATATCATCAGAACCTGATAAATCAGCAATAGTTCTTGCCAGTTTTAAAATTCTTGAATATTTCCGTCCCGATAGTTGATACTTAACTGATGCCATTTTCATAAGTTGATTTGATTTTTCGTCAAGAACACAATACTTTTCTATCTGACACGCATTGAGTTCAGCGTTGGTAAATATACCTTCATCTTTATACCTTTTAGCCTGAATTTTACGTGCTTTGACAACCCGTTCCCTTATTTGAGCAGAAGTTTCAGATTTTTCATCAATATTTAATAGTTCATCAGCCGTCAGTCTTGGAACGTCAATAATCATATCTATTCTGTCAAGTAACGGACCTGATAGCCTTGCTCTGTATCGTTGAACCTGAACATCCGTACAGGTACATTGTTTTTCGACATCACCTAAAAAACCGCAAGGACAAGGATTCATTGCCCCGACTAACATGAATTTTGACGGATACGTAACAGAAGATTTTGCTCTCGATATAACAACATAACCGTCTTCAAGCGGTTGACGGAGAGTTTCAAGAACGGCACGGGGAAACTCAACCATTTCATCAAGAAACAACACCCCTCTATGTGCAAGAGTAATCTCTCCCGGACGTGGATTTTGCCCGCCACCTATTATACCTATTGATGATGCGGTATGATGAACAGGTCGATAGGGTCTTTTAGTCATAAGTGGTTCATCTTTGGACAATAAACCACTTATACTATATATTTTAGTCAACTCTAGTGCTTCTTCAAGTTCTAACGGAGGTAAAATTGAGGCAAAACATTTTGCCATAAGGGTTTTTCCCGACCCAGGAGAACCTGACATGAGAATATTATGTCCGCCTGCTGCCGCTATCTCAAGTGCTTTTTTTGCTTTTTGTTGACCTTTTACATCTTTAAAATCATATACATATTCTTCATTCCCCGATGTATTCAGATATTTATTAATGTCAATAACTGTCGGGATTATAGGATTTTCTGAAAAATGATTAACAACATCTGTAAGATGTTCTGCTCCAAGAACATTTATCCCCTGAACCAGAGCCGCCTCTTTTGCATTTTGTTTTGGCAGTATAACAGTTTTTATTCCGTTATTTTTCAAACCTGTAACTATTGACAAAACCCCGTTAACTTCACGCAAAGACCCGTCAAGTGACAATTCTCCGATAAAAGCAATATCCTTTGTTTTTTCAGAATCAATAACACCTTCTTCTTCTAATATCCCAACACTCATCGGTAAATCAAAGAATGAACCCTCTTTTTTTAAATCAGCGGGAGCAAGATTGATAACGACTTTCCCTTTTGGAAACGTATATCCCGAATTTTTTATGGCAGAGCGGACTCTTTCCCTCGCCTCAGATACAGCGTTATCCGGTAAACCAACAATTATAATAGATGGCAGAGAATTTATAACATCTACTTCTACCTCTATCAAATGGGCATCTAACCCTATTGTCGTTGCTGTTATTGATTTGCAAACCATAGGTATATTATAGCATAAATTAAAAAGAGCGAGGTTGAATTACCCCGCTCTTTGAGAATAATATTCTGTTCAGATTATTTACCGAATTTGAATAAATCTGACCATGCTTTCTTTTCTGCTTTTACAGAATTTTTTACGTTTTTCTTTGTATCGTTAACGGCTTTCTTTTGAGCCTTTACACTATTTTGAATATTCTTTTTTGTTTGAGCGGCTTTTTGCTGTTGCGCTTTTTTTGCGGCTTCTAGTTTAGCCTTTTCGGCTTTTATTTTATCTTCTTGTGCTTTTCTTGCTGCTTCTGCTTTTGCTTTTTGGGCTTTAATCTTATCCTCTTGAGCCTTCTTCGCTGCTTTTGCTTTAGCCTCTGCATCTTTCTTTGCTTGTTCTAATTTTTGTCTTTGGGCTTTTGCTTTTGCTTCAGCGTCTTTTTTTGCTTGTTCAGCCTTAGCCTTTTGTGCTTTAATTTTGTCTTGTTGTGCTTTCTTTGCTGCTTCTACTTTTGCTCTTTCTGCTTTTGCTTTTGCTTCAGCCTGTGCTTTTGCATTTGTTGCTTTTTTAGTCGCATTTGTTGTCGCAGTATTAGCCTTGTTTATTGCCTTGTTTGTTTTTGTTGTTGCTCTGTTTACGGCTTTTGTAGTTTGAGCATTTGCTTTGTTCACAGCAGAATTAGCCTTGTTTAAAGCACCTGTAATTGAACCGGCCATTGCTGTTGTTGTTGCTAATGTTAACACTAACAATGTTGATAAAATTCTTTTCATGGGCATACCCTCCTTTATTATTTAAACGAATTTTTTTATTTTTTGTTCATTTTTGAAAAATGTTTACTTAATTATTATATATACTTATTTGAATTTTTCAAGTATAATTGAGAAATGATGAGAGTTAAATTATTAGGATACGAAATAGATACCTTCACCTTTGACGGTGCAACTGAGTATGCTTTAGAACTGGAAAAAGAGGACAAAGTTTCACAGGTTGTGACAATTAACCCTGAAATGTTTGATTGTGCAAAAATTGATAAAGAGTTTGCTCAAATACTCAATGAGGCAGAAATGGTTATCCCTGACGGGGTTGGGGTAAAGATTGGACTAAAAATATTGGGTCATAATGTTGACAGAATAGCAGGGGTAGATTTTGCAAGAAAAATGATAGAACTTTCTGCAAAAAATAATCTTCCTGTTGCACTAATAGGTGCAAAACCTGAAGTTGTCCAACTTGCAGCCGAAAACCTCAAAAACGAGGTTGAGAACTTAAATATCGCCTATGTTCAGGACGGATATTTTAAAGATGACGAAAGAGTTTTAGACGAATTAAAAAATTCAGGGGCAAGACTTATTCTTGTAGCACTAGGCTCTCCAAAACAAGAAAAATTTATAAAACAGGCAAAATCAGTTTTACCATTTGGATTAATGGTTGGTGTTGGCGGTAGTTTTGATGTGTGGTCGGGAACAGTAGAAAGAGCACCTGAGATTTATCAAAAGTTAGGAATAGAATGGCTTTACAGAACAGTTAAACAACCGGAACGATTTAAAAGAATTTTTCCTACCTTACCGCTTTTTGTATTAAGAGTATTCAAAGAAAAATTTTGCGGGGATAAATAAGGTTACCTCAATTTAAAGGCGGGAAAGGTGGCTTAACATTATTACATTTCGCCTGGAATTATAGTATAATGTATAAAAAGTCAGGAGTTTATTATATGTTATCAAAAAGTGAAATTTTAGAATTAGAAAAAATCTGTAACAAAACAAGAATTAATATCTTAAAAATGGTTCATAACGCTGCATCAGGGCATATTGGCGGAGCATTTTCAGGGGTTGAGATACTTAACGTATTGTTCAACAAATCTCTAAACATACCTGTTGATTGGAAAAAATCTGAAGATTTTGAAACACGTGACAGATTTATACTTTCAAAAGGACACGCATCCGCACTTTTATATTCAGTGTTATCACAAAAAGGATTCTTCCCTGAAGAAGAGTTAATGACATTCAGAAAACTTGGCTCAAGACTACAAGGGCACCCTTGTTGCAGAGAGTTAGACGGGATAGAAGTTTCAACAGGTTCACTCGGTCAGGGACTTTCTGTCGGTTGCGGAATTGCATTAGGTCTTAAACTTGATAAAAACCCTGCAAATGTCGTTGTATATTTAGGTGACGGGGAACTTCAGGAAGGTTCTGTTTGGGAAGCGTTTATGCAAATTTCTCACAGAAAATTAGACAATATAATTGCTATTATTGACAGAAACGGACTACAAATTGACGGCGAAACAGAAAATGTAACCGCACTTAACCCATTAGACAAAAAATTAGAGGCTTTCGGCTGGCAGGTTGAAACTATTGACGGACACGACCTTAACGCTATTTATGAAGCAGTAGAGAAAGGTAAAAAAGCAGACAAACCGTTCGCTATTATCGCCAACACAATAAAAGGCAAAGGGGTTTCGTTTATGGAAAATAACGCAGGCTGGCATGGAAAAGCACCTAATGACGAACAGTTTGAGCAGGCACTGGCAGAATTAGTTAAATAATAAGTCAGATTAAATTTCCGTAATAAATCTTTATGAATAACTCTAAACTAGCAAATTTTATTGTTTAGGGTTATTTATCCATTGCGATTTTATAAAATAGGAGTCATTTTTATGAACATAGGAATTAATAATAACTACAACAACCACGTAAACTTTGGTATGTCAGTACTTATAAAAGAGAATGCACATTCAGTCATAAAAGATCAAACATCAAAAATGTCTAAAAAGGGATATGAAAAATTTTGGAATAAACTGGACGAAATAGTATCAAGACAAGAAGGAAAAGAACCAAATATTATTATAGGAAAGGCAAAACACAGAAACGCACTTGTGGCAGAAGTTGCTGACAACAATCCGCAAACTGCAATCAAAAACTACGTAACAGCCCAAGGTTTAATTCACAGAAACGGAAGCCTTAAATTCTTGCAAAGAGCGGAAAAAAAGGCAGACAGAATAGGTGATGCAAACATCCGATTAGAACGATATTCAACACCGGAAAATGAACATATTTATTCAGGTGTAGTTACAGAAGAACCTATAATAAGCGGTCTTGGCGAGGGTCTATAATAAAAACTATCAAACATTAAATAAAAAACGGGGTTCGGTAATATACCGAACCCCGTTTAATTATTTTATCAAGTAAAGTTAAAACAGTTAGACCATTTATGTCTTACCCTTTTATCCCTTTACCCCTTTACCCCTTTACTCACCGGCAGAGATGTAGCAATCTTTTCTCTTATCGGAATAAGATGTGTGTAACAACTCGTGTGCCTTGTGAGAATTTGGTTTTTCAAGGTGATTTTTATATAAATCAATGATTTCAGGGTTTTCGTGAGATTTTCTCCATTGACCTGTTGCATCATCTGTATAAAGCCCTTGAGCACGTTCCTCCTTAATATTAGAATCATTATGACTCAATGGCTGACCGCCACCATTAATACAACCTCCAGGGCAAGCCATTACCTCTAATAATTGATAATCGGCTTTTCCTTCTTTAATTTCTCTCAAGCATTTTTCAGCCTCTTTCAAAGTATTAACGATTTTAACCTTAATCTTTGTACCCTTAAGGTCAAGTTCAACCGTTTTTACTCTGTGCGTACCACGCATATCGTTGATAACAACGTCTTTAAGTTCTTCGCCTGTTACCATGTTATAGGCAGTTCTAGCGGCAGCCTCTGCAACACCGCCTGATACCCCAAAGATAGTACCTGCACCGGTGTATTTGCCGAATGGAGTATCAGCAGGCTGTCCTTCAATATTCTTGAAATCAATACCTGCAGACTTAATCATTTTACCCAACTCTTGAGTTGTTAAAACGTAATCAATCTCTTGCTTACCGTTTTCCATCTTGAATTGCTCTCTGGTTGCTTCGTATTTTTTAGCAGTACAAGGCATAATAGAAACGCTTACGAGATTTTCAGGTGTGATATCTTCATAATATTTAGGAACGTATTCTCTGATAATAGCACCCATCATACCTTGTGGTGATTTACAAGTAGATAAATGCTCTTTCATATCAGGGTGTTCAAGTTCTAAATATCTGACCCAAGCAGGACAACAAGAAGTAAATAGGGGTAAATTTTTACCTGATTTTACGCGCTCAACAAATTCTGCGGCTTCTTCCATAATAGTTAAGTCAGCAGAGAAGTTTGTATCAAACACTAAATCAAAACCTATTGCCCTTAATGCAGCATTAATTTTTTCAGTTGAGTTTACCCCCGGTTCAAGTCCAAACATTTCACCTATTGCAACACGAACAGATGGTGCAAACTGGACAACAACTTTCTTTTCAGGGTTTGTGATTTCTTTCCAAACCTTCTCGATTTGAGAATTGATAGTTAATGCACCCGTAGGGCAAACTGCCGCACATTGACCGCAGTTTACACATTCAGAGTTTGCAAGAGGTTTTCCGTTCATAGGTTGAACTAAAGTTTTTGAACCTCTGTTTGCAAAACCTAATACAGAATGTTGATATTCGCTACACGCTCTTACACACGCACCGCAAAGAATACATTTGTTTGCATCACGAACGATTGACGGACTGCTGTGATCAACAGGTAGAAAATCGTCTTTTTCTGCATAAGGGATATCCGTAATACCGTATTCTTCTGCGTATTGTTGCAATTCACAGTTGCCTGAACGCTCACATGTTAAACATTTTCTGTCGTGGTTTGCTAACAATAGTTGAAGAACGGTTTTTCTTATTCTTCTTGTTTTTTCTGTATTTAATTTTACTTTGATACCTGCTTCAGGAGGCATTGTACAAGATGAATTAATCATTTTTCTTCCGTTAGGATATTCAACTTCTACAACACACATTCTGCAAGCACCGAATGATGTTAAGTCAGGACGGTAGCAGAATGTAGGAACGTTCATGCCTGCTTTTCTTATTACTTCAAGCAGGTTAGGTTCGTTAGTAAACTCTACTTCCTTTCCTTCTATAAATAATGATTTTTTATCTTCTGTCATTTTTAATTTTCCTTTTCTTTAGTGCGTCAAACGATGCACCCTACTACTTAATGCCTTATTGCCTTTAGAATTTACCCCTATTCTTTGCTAATCGCTTTGAACGGACAACTGTTCAAGCAAGCCTCACACTTGATACATTTAGATTGATCAATCTTGTGAGGGTTCTTAACAGTGCCTTCAATAGCACCAACAGGACAAGTTCTTGCACATTTTGTACAACCCTTACATTTTTCAGGGTCGATTGTGATTTTCTTCATCGCAGTACAAACACCTGCAGGGCATTTGTGATCTCTGATGTGAGCAATATATTCATCCCTAAAGTATTTCAAAGTAGAAAGTACAGGGTTAGGAGCAGTTTTACCTAAACCGCAAAGCGAACCGTCTTTAACAGTGTATGCCAAATCTTCAAGGACTTCTAAGTCCTCCATAGTTCCTTTTCCCTTAACGATTTTTTCCAAAATCTTAAGCATATTCTTTGTACCTTCACGGCAAGGAACACACTTACCGCAGGATTCGTTTTTAGTAAAGTTCATAAAGAATCTTGCGACTTCAACCATACAAGTATCTTCAGCCATAACAACGAGTCCGCCTGAACCTACCATAGCACCTGCTTTGATAAGGCTGTCATAATCCATAGGGATATCAAGATGTTCTTCTGTCAAACACCCGCCTGACGGTCCGCCGATTTGTACGGCTTTGAACTTCTTTCCACCTCTGATACCGCCGCCGATATCAAAGATAATTTCTCTTAAAGTTGTACCCATAGGTACTTCAATAAGACCTGTATTGTTAACTTCACCTGTTAAAGCGAAAGTTTTTGTACCTTTAGATGTTTCACAACCCATAGATGAGAACCATTCAGCCCCGTTCAAAATAATAAGAGGAACGTTTGCCAAGGTTTCTACGTTGTTAATCAAAGTAGGTCTGCCGAAAAGCCCTTTGTTAGCAGGGAACGGTGGTTTTGGTCTAGGCATACCACGTTCACCTTCGATTGATGCGATAAGAGCAGTTTCTTCACCGCAAACGAACGCCCCTGCCCCCTCTTTGATATGAATTGTGAATGAAAAATCACTGCCCATAATGTTTTTACCGAGGTAGTGTCTTTCTTCAGCCTGTGCTATAGCAATTCTTAAACGTTTGATTGCCAGTGGGTATTCTGCACGAACGTAGATATATGCTTCATCAGCCCCAACAGCAAAACCTGCAATAGCCATACCTTCTAGTAGTTTGTGAGGGTCACCTTCCATGACGGATCTGTCCATGAATGCACCGGGGTCACCTTCGTCACCGTTACAAACGACATAAGACTTTCCGCCTCTGTTTGCAGCAGTAAATTTCCATTTCATACCTGTAGGGAAACCACCGCCTCCTCTGCCACGCAAGCCTGATTTGATTATTGTATCAATAACATTATCAGGGTTATTTTCTTCTATAACTTTTGATAATGCTTCATAACCACGAACAGCGAGTGCTTCATCAAGACTTTCAGCGTTAATTCTACCGCAGTTTTTAAGAGCGGTACGTGTTTGTTTAGCGTAGAAATTGATGTCGTCATTTTTGTGTACGTGTTCCCCTGTTTTAGGGTCAGTGTATAAAAGTCTTTCAACAGGTTTGTCGTTTTTGATATGGCTTTCAAAAATTTCTTCAACGTCTGATTCTCTAACTTTTACGTATGTAACGTGTTTGTCAGGCAGGATAACCAAAACGCCTTGTTCACAGAACCCGTGACAACCGGTAGGCACAATGGTCATTTTGTCGTAATCAGTCAATGTAGAAACATTTGCACCTAATTCTCTAAATTTTTCTATAACTTTAAGTGAGCCGTTAGCGACACAGCCTGTACCGGCACAAACTAACACTCTCAAGCCTTGTGCTTTAATTGCATCTTGTGCTTTTGCTTGTTCTTGTTTAATATCGATAGATAATGCCATTATTGCCCCCTTTCTTCGCTTAAAAGGGTGTCAAGAATAATGCTGATTGCATCTGATGTCATTTGAGGATGAACTTTGTCATTAATCATAACAACAGGAGCAAGCCCGCAAGCACCCAAACAACTAACGGTTTCAAGTGAGAATAAGCCATCATCACTGGTTAGTTTGCCTTCTTTTAAATCTAACTTGTTTCTAATTGCGTTCAATACAGGCATAGAACCACGAACGTGGCATGCTGTACCGTCACAGACTTTGATTTCATATTTGCCTTTAGGCTCTAATGAAAACTGTGCATAGAATGTTGCAACGCCGTAAACGGTAGCAGGTGATAATTCATCAACCTTTTCACCGATATAGGTCATAGCATCTTCAGGAAGATATTTATAAATTTCCTGAACAGCCTGCAACATAGCGATTAAATACGATTTTTTGTACTCATACTTCTCGAGAATTTTGTCGATTGCTCGGAAGTCGATTGCCGTGTTACTTCCACTCATTTAATTTTCTCCTAATACCAATTATTGCCATTAAATACATTATTAATATAACATAGACAATTTTTTGTGACAAGAATAACGATTAAATCGGACATTTTCGCACGATTAAATATTTTGCGAATTAGAAAACAACACAAAGATGACTTTAAAACTTTTTATATGATGTATTTTACATTTTTTCCAACAAATATTCACACAAATCCAACTCTTTTTCCAACGAAAACATTTCCAGTGATAAATGATTACTTTTTGACATATCCACCAAGTTAAGCCACCACAACCCCTACCCAAGCAGGAAGATAAAAACTTGGGGTAATCTGGCATGGAGTTGGACAGTTTTTACAAATTTAGCAAAAATTTAACAAAATCGCTCAAAAAATATGGTATAATAAGAAAATGTGGAAATTATATAAGGAGTATACAATGAATCGACAAACCAACTATCAAGTAGAATATGAAATAGAAATGAATAGAATTAGAAAAGAAAATGAATTTATTGAAATGAAAAAATATATGAACGAACTTTCAAAAAGACAAAGTGATTTTAATATTCAATGTGCACAGATTAATCTGCAATTACAGAATTGTCAAAATAATATATTTATGAATCAGCCAGTACATTCTTTTATTCACCAATTCCCAATTCAACAACCTGTTCAAAATAATTATACTTCTTTTTATCAACAACCCGAAGCAAAACATAAATTTAAAAACCAACAACAAATTCAACATAATAAAAATGAGTGTCTAAAAATGATGTATAACCATGCAAAACAAACGATTGAAAACTTAATAACAAAACCTTTTCTCTCATATGACGAACAGAAAATACTTGATGACTATAAAGATTTTGTGGATATGATTGATTCTAGGGAAACACTCCAAGACTATTCAAAGCCTTTTATAGTTAAACTTGATTCTATTTATAAACTTGCAAAAATTATGAATAAACATTGTCTTACATTAAAATATCAATACATATATTGAAAAACAGTATTTATTATTTATAATTGTTGCAAAAGGGGAATTTTATGAGTTTTGAAAATGAAGCAAATTATTTAATAGATACCGTTGAAGTAACCAATTTATGGGGGCATTATAACATTACTAGTAAATTTGAAAAAGATGTAAATATTTT
>CAMHDG010000002.1 GCA_946183815.1 uncultured bacterium
AAAAAAGAGGTCATAATGACCTCTTTTTTTTATGGTGGGCGTTAGACTACGATGCTCGAACTTTTATTGATGCATTAAAAGTGGTTGATATTTACTCGTTGAGAGAGTTTCACTCCGTATTAGTCAGTTAAATTTTATTTTTTGGGGTTTAATATAACTTTATATTATATGAAATATGATATTGCTTCTTCTAATTCAGCCTGACTTAAATCTTGCATGCGTTTACCTTTATATTTTGCTTGCCCTGCAAGTCGTTCCTCCTCTGACATGCCTGCATGTTTTGCACCACAAGTCCTTGTATAACCTTTGACCTCCGTTCCGTCAGAACGAGTATAACCACTAACAGAATACGAACCGACACAACCTTTTTGTGAGTTTGACGATTTAGACGATTTATTGTCCTTAGGAATATTTAGTTTTTTCTTTGGAGTTCTTCTGCCTGATGGGTCAAGGATAAGTTTTCCTGCTTGCATTCGTTCTGCAACTTTTTTTGCTATTATATCTTTTATTTTAGGATCAAAAGCATTTTTTGATTTTATTCCATGTTCTTGCCATATTTCTTTTGCAATTTCTCGTCCTTGAGCATTGTTCCACAAATCCATTTGCTCCTCTGCTTTGTCTTGTTTATTAAATCTACCTTGTAGTTCATGAATAAATCCTGCCAATGCTGATGCATTATCTCCAACTAAAAGCGATAATTGTGCTTGCATATAAGTATGTTTAAAAGCATCTGCTTCATTATTCCAAGTAGCGTGTTCACCTGTTCCAATTTCAAAACCGTATCGTTTTTGATATTTTACAGTATCATCAAATACCCAACTACCATATATTTTACCAAAGTTTACTTTATCAAATCCTTTTTTGACTTCCGTTTTTAATTGTTTTAATTTATCTAAATGTTGCATAATTGTATTTTCTCCTTATAATTTTTTTATGAAGTTACATAACTATTTATCCTTAAATTTATATTCATTAGTTGGTTATTTTGATATAGCAATATTATTATATTTGCTTATAGCCGTAGAATTGTATATACATAATAGTAAATTCTTAAACATTTTTTTTTGTCCATCTACATATACTTTAAGTGGTATATTTTCAATACTACATATTTTTGCAATATTTATAATAATATTCTTTTTAATAGAATTTGTACTACATAAATGTAATATTAAAATTATCGCTATAAACTATGACAATATTTTGTATAAAATATTGTTTTACATTGGATGTATAACAACAAGTTTTAATATAGTTGTATTGATAACATTTTATACACTTATGGCTTATTCAAAATAACCAAAATAATATTATTATGGTGGTTTGTAGTACATAATAATTTCTCCTAAAATAAGCATAAAAAATACGCAGTAACTCCTGTATCTTAACAGTTTGTCCTACGCATTTACTTAAAAATTTGTTTTCAAACTAAATACAAATTTATTGTATAGATTTTCTCAGTATTTGTCAATAATAGCATTCTTTGTGAGTAAGTTTCATTTTACCAATTACCCACAGAAAAACAGACATTAAAAAAGAGGGTTTAGAACCCTCTTAAATGGTGGGCGTTAGAAGACTCGAACTTCTGACCCTCTCCTTGTAAGGGAGACGCTCTACCAACTGAGCTAAACGCCCTTGCAAGATTTATATTAGTATAAACATATTTTTATGTCAACAATAATATTTATACACTCATACTTCTTGCTCTGAATGTTTCAAAAGTACTGCTCCTTGGATACGTATTCAGGGTTAATTTATTTTGTGGTTTAACTGAAGTTTCAGATGGCTGAACAGTATTCATGTTTGCCATATTGCGTGATTTGTACTGGTTTTGTCTATGCGCTGCAATATGGTTTCTTACAACAGGTGTGATAATATTGCTGGATATTACACCGCCTATTGTTGCAGCAGTTGCATCAGCAAAGCATTTGAACGCATCATAAGTACCACGCAAACCTGCCTGTTCAAAACCTCTTGCCTGTGTTACGTCAAATCCAAATACACCTCTGTTTTGTGCTATACCCGTTCTTCTCATAAAATCAACTATTGATTTTGGAGCGAGTTTTGCACTCTTAACCATTTGAGATGTTATCCATGTCAACGATTTTGTGATGCCAAAATACAAACCTATATTTGTAATAGCATCCCAAACTTCTTGGTTAATCATGTATTTCTTTTGCTCATGGGTATAATTTTTGTTAGTAGCAATACCATAAACTTGCGCAGCAGAAGAAGCCATCCAGCCTGCAACTGTTGTAAAGATGATAATATCACCCATTTTCGTAGTTGACGCTCCTGCAAGTCTGCCAAGAGAGTGTTTAATACCTCTAAAACTCATTAGCCACCCCTCCCTTTATTGCGTACAGGGAAGTTGTCAATAAACACTTCTCGAAACTTATCTCTTACATCATAATGCTGATACTCTTCTTTTTTATCAGGACTAGAACTATTCCTATCAGGAATAGTTTGGGTTGGTTGATTATTTAAATCCGGTTTAATATGTTTGATTAACTTGTTTGATATAAAGTTAGTCAAAGGCACGTCTATCAAGACGTTAGTAAATAACATAGCCCCAAGCCCCACAAGGAAAGCAAGGGTGCTTCGGTAATTTTTTATCCAGTCTGTATTACGTGAATTCAAATGCTGAACCACTCTCTCTGAAGGTAGTAATATCTTTTTCCAAGACGGTGCATCCGGTTTAAGGCTTGTTAAAGCACGAGTGCCGTAATAACAAGCAGAACGCACAAGGCAACCGACTGTTGTACCTGCAATAATCTTACCTATTGTACGGCAAGTCGATACCTCAGCAGTATCTCGGTCAACTTTAGGGTTAAAGTAGTCGATTAAAGGTTGGGTCAGAATAGCCGTAGCACCCATTATGCCACGACCAACGTCTGGTCGGCTTATAACTCTCCCAATGTTACAAAGCATATCTTCTTTATTTACGGTTATATTAGGTAGCAAGTCAAATATTCTACGCCTTACGTCTGGCATAGAGAAATTGTTTATTCCAAATTTTGACACACTATGAATATTCATACCTAACCCTAACCTATATAACGTAGAATTGTTTTCTAATTTGCTATATTGTTACAATATTTTACAATGACTTTCCATGCTATAAGCCATTTTGTACCATTTTTATAAAAACAAACATGGGGTAAATTATTGTTTAGCGGTATTAAAGATGGTAGGATGCTAGGAGTCCTAGGATGCTAGGAAAATTTAGAAATAATCTTAATAGTAAAGAGTTCCTAGCATCTTACCATTCCTAGCATCCTAGCATCTTTATTGTTTAGAGGCTTAAGCCTCTAAACAATAATTTACCCCCTCCCCTCTTTTATTATTTTTGTAAATATGCTAGAATAGGCATATAAAATATGAGAGCAAAGAAAGGTAATATAATAAAATGCGTGAACTTATTAAAAAAGACCAAATGGTAACTATTATTCCTCACGATTTTAAAGATACAAACAAAGGAAAAGTTAAAGATGTTAACCTTCAGGGGTTTACAATGGATTTGAAATATATTCCGAGAGGTCTTTTAAAACAAAATGTTTGCGATTTTTATTCGTTAACTGATAACGGTTATTTGTATTTTGAATCTTATATCAAAGATGTTGTCGGAAACACCGTAACTATTGCAAATCCTAAAAAACACAGATTTTTACAAAGACGTAAATTTACCCGTATTAACTTTATCGAAGATATTGAGTTAACTTACGATAATATTACCCATCATGCTCAAACACTTGACTTGTCAGCGGGCGGGATGAAACTTAAAACAACCGAAAATATTAATATAGAGTACGCTTACAAGGTTTGTATCAGATTAAATAATGAAATTGAAGTTAACTGTAAATACCAGTTAATTCGTGTTGAAAAGAACAATAATGGCGAATACATTATATCAGGTCAGTTTACTAATTTGAGTAATGTAGATAAGATGACTCTTGTTCATTTCTGTATGAAGAAGAGTATGGAAACAGCCAATAAGTAGGCTTTATGAGTTTTAAAAATTTATTCGGACGAAAGAACAGAAAATTATTATTCACAACTCCTTCTCATTCGCAGAGGTTTTTTGTTGTTAATAAGTTCCGACATTTTTATAAATGTGATATATCGGAAACCGATGCTCATAACCCTGAAATTGTGCTTGATGAGGCTCAAAAAAGAGCATCAGAAATCTACGGAACGAATCAAACTTTGTTTTTAACAAACGGTTCTTCTTCGGGGGTGATAGCGGGAGTGCTTTCTGTTGTGAAAAACGGGGAAAAAGTCCTGTTGTGGAAAGGTGCGCACAGATGCCATCATAATGCTGTTTCTCTTGCAGGGGCTATCCCTGTCTATTATGAACTCCCCATAATTAAAGATTGGGGTATCCACGATAAAACCTCTGTTGAAATTTTAGAACCTTATCTGAAAGAAAATGATATTAGAGCGGTTATTGTTACATCACCCTCTTATTATGGTATTGTTTCTGATATAAAACAGATAAAAAACTTATGTAACAGATTTGGGGCATATTTGATAGTTGATGAAGCACATGGAGCGTTATATCCTTTTTCTGACAAATTGCCTGAAACTGCTATAAAATATGCTGATATAGTTGTTCAGTCGTTGCATAAAACAGCGGGCGGACTGAACCCGACCGCTCTTATACATTCAAACCTGAATTTTGATATTCAGCCATCTTTGGATAAGATTACGACAACATCCCCTTCTTATCCGTTACTTTCATCTATTGAGGCTAATATAAACTATCTTAATTCAAAACGGGGTAAAAATTTTATAAAAAGTTTAATAAATAATATACAGTCGCTGAAATCAAGTTGTCCAAACATAGATTTTGGCGGAGATGACATAACCAAAATCTTGATAAAAAAACAAGGTCTTTCAGGTCATCAATTATCTTCTCTATTATTTGATAAATATAATATAGAGGACGAAATTACCAATGACATATCCACAATGCTTTTGACAGGGATAGGAACATCAGCGAAAAAACTTTTAAGTTTAGAGCGTGCTTTATCTAAAATAGATTAGTCGTCACCTAAAGAATCTCTAATCAGTCTGATTTTTGTGTTTTTTGCCTTTTCCTGAATAAATGGGTGGTCATCGTGTTTTTGAATCATTCCGATAATTTCCATTTTATCCCCAAAAGAGTATTCGTCAGCATCAACAAATTTGATTTTGTGGAGTAACCTGTCGTTTATATCGTAGTTATTTTTTGCGGTTAATCTTTCTGCTTCAGGCAAAATCTTATCTTTTGGCAGAAGATGAACATAACTTGCCAAATGAGGTTCTATTTCATCAACGACATGTTCTCTTGCTATATTGTAGAATTTTTCAACTGTTTCAGGATTTACAACCTCTCTTGACACATTGACATCATCGTATCTTTTGCCATGGATATGTTCTTTGGCAAGCAGAGGTATTTCGTTTAACAATACATTTTGAGTTGTAGGATTTTTCTTTTTCATTAATTGTTCAAACAGTTTTGTTGCGTGTTCTTCAGGAATATATTTAAGCGCATATCCGATGGCCTGATCAACTAATGGTTTGTCAAATTCAAGGCACTTTTGAAGAAGAACTGCCTGATTGTGTTCAGGGAAATGTTTTATTGAAAGAGCAAGTCCTGCTTTCTTTTGAGTATCGTCTAAATCTTTTCTTGCGAGTGTTTTATGCCATTCCAGAACTCTGTATTTTTCAGGAGTATTTTTTAAGTGTTTTAGTACATAAGTTGCGGTTTTGCTTTGATTTTTAACGATATTAACAACTCTTGACCCGCCCTCATCAATACTGTAACCGTATAATTTATTATGTCCTGTATCAAGATGAACGGCATCTATGTTCCTGACCCCTCTGTCGTATTCGTCAACAATTTTTTCAGGTTTTGGAACAGTTGTATCAATATATCTGTCCATAAGGTAGCCGTTATCAATATCACCGGAGTAGAATTTGTTTAAGTTAGTGTTATTGCCTTCTTTTTTCTTCCAGTAGGTAGCAATGTTGATTTCCGAATAGTTACCATGGCATTTGTATTTATGCCATTCAGGGCTTGTATCGACTACGTGGAATACTTTGTAGCAAACTTTGTCTCCTGTTTTTTCGTCTTCTAACCCTTCCATTTTGTATGCTTTTTTGTATTCGCCTGCACCTAAATATGTTAAATCAAATTTTTCAGGTTCTTTCAGTACATTATTTTTTGTAAGCACATTTCTCATTTTATCGACAACGCTATTAGGACGTCTATTTTTTCGTTCTTCTATTGGTGCGTTTAAATTTGGTTTATAGCCACGCAGTTCGTTTGCGCAGTCGCTGAACACCTGAAATATCTCTTTTATTCTGTCTTCTCTGTTATCTTGTGGCAGTCTGTAAAATATTGCAGGAGGCAGTTCTCCGACCTGTGTGTTCTTATCCCCTCTGTCTAACAGTGCATAAAGGACTTCTTTTTTCCCATCTACGAATATTTTATGCCCCATTTTCTTTGTTAATCCTGAAAATGCGGGTCTGTTGTCTGTTGGTTGAAATGATACTTGCATATTTTATTCTCCGGAGTTGTATTACTAATAGAACAACCGTAAATATTTTTTTTTGCTAAATGCTCTGTCTAAAAAGTAAAACTTGTCATGTTGAACATAGAGCCCCACTTTTTATAATTATTGAATATTTTTAAGTTGTTGAATTAGTCTGCCTGCTTTTTTTAGAATTATATTTTCATCAAGGTTATCTTTTGCAGGGTGAGTGTTATTTGCCCTGGGGTCAAGAAAATTAGGGAAATAAGAATATTCCAAAACATCCCCTTGCCCATTATAATAGGTTCTGTCGTATCCGATAGGTTTATCTTCATAATCTCTTTCTGTCATTCTGGTTTCAATATCAGGTAATTCAATCTTTTTTACATCGTCGGTTTTTACATAGGCTGTTTCAAATTTATTTCCTTTTAGTGTAACCCAGTAAGGATAAGAACCTTTTGATTTGTGAACACTCTCTGTTTCTGTCACGTTTATATTCCCGATATCGTCAACCTCTTTAATCATTTTTTCCAGTGAGGTTGGCTGATGAGTAAAATGGTCGTAGATTACTTTGTGCGTAATACCTGTTTTTGGTATGAAATCAATATGGTTGAATTTATCTTTTTCTGCTACCTGACCAAATGTTGTTTGTATTTCATTCGGTGCGGTTTGCACTTTTTTATACAAATAATTTTCACCATTAAATTTAAACATTCTTTTGAACATTAAAGTTGTCATTATTATCCCCATTTCGTTTAGTTGTTGAAAAAAAGTAAATGTTAAATACTATCTCTTTTAACGATAATATTATATAATAAACATAGTTTTTAGGGAGATAATTATGAAGAAATATTTATTGCTATTTGTGTGTTTTGGACTTTTGCTTACCTGTATGTCAGTGAATGCGTGCCATTTTAGAAAATTAAAAGAAACCGCTAATCAGGAAAAAGTTGCTGATTTTGAGATAATTCCGACAATGGATTATGACTCACATGCAAAAAATGTTGTCTGGGTCGGCACTTTTCAACTTATATGGAATGATTTAATTGATGAGATAATAAAACATCCTGTTGAATTTGCTCAAAAATCAGTTATGGCTGAGTTATTGAATAAGAAATCTTTTACTCCTGATGATTTGAACGAGAGTTCTTATTATAAAAAATTAGGGCTTGCATCTCCAAGTTTGAAAAAAGAGATAGAAACTGCAATAAAAGAAAAGTTTAACGAAAAAAGTGATATATTAAACCGTTTCGACTGGACACCTGCTCCTGAAAAGTATATTCTTTATGCAATGTTGAAGAAAGATTTTGAATATATAAAGCCGTTCGATAAGTTAGAGGATGGCGATTTTAACGGAAAAGGTAGTATTAAATATTTTGGTATAAATAGAGATTCTGACAGTTCACTGCGTTATACGGTAAAAGTGCTATTTTACAATAACCCGAATGATTTTGCCCTTGTGCTTAAATCAAAACAAGGGGATAATGTCTATTTATACAGAACAGATGATAACAAGACTTTAGATAAACTTTATGCAGATATGAAAACAAAAGCAGACAAGTTTATGGGTATTCGTACTTTTGGGAAAAAAGACGAGTTTAAAGCCCCAATGTTAGACTTCAAAAAGGAGCGTTCTTTTGACGAACTCTGTAATAAGCCTATAAAAAATTCAAACTTTATGATTTCACAGGCTATCGAAACAGTTCAGTTTAAGATGAACGAGGCTGGAGTAAAACTTAAATCGGAAGCAGGCATGATAGTTAGTCTAACCTGTGCCCCATCTTTCAGGGAAGAACCGAGATATTTTTATTTTGATAAAAAATATGTAATTTTCTTGCAGGAAAAGGAAAAACCATATTTTGCCATGAAAATAGAAGATGCAAAAATTCTCCAAAAATAACTGTGTAATCAGTCAAAACGGAGCAAATTTTACTTTTTTATTTATTAAGTGAAAAAGCCATATAGAACAACTCCTAATTCTTTACTAAATTACCTGCCTGAGACAATTTTATTTTTCTGATATTTTTGGGTTGTGTTTTCCGTAATATTCAACAGGTACGTAGTAATCTTTGCCATCACGGGTATATATGTTTTCCGGATTAATTACTGCTTTTTGTTCAATGTATTTAGGCTCTTTTGTAGGTTTTACAACAAAGATTTGAGTAAAACCTCCTCCTGTTTTCGGTATCATTTGGATTTCAGTGTGAGTTCCTGTTTTTACTGTTGGGGTGTTTTTTATAGCCTGATTATTAAGTTTTTTGAGATATTCAGCAGGATTTTTTGTTAATTTGTCAGTTATTTCTAATGTATCATTCCCGAAATGATAATATGTTTTATCATTTTTTATTTTTTGAGTTATTAAAGATAGTGAATCCAGTTTCCCGGTAATCTCTTTTGGCAAATTCGTTTTTTGAACATGTGAGAACGGTACTTTTTTGCAAGAGGTTACCCCACCTGCTAACATTGTGCTAATAATTCCTGTTTTTATAATTTGTGATACTTTCATAATATACCCTCACAATAAGAATAGCACAAAAAAAGAGGTCACTAGACCTCTTTTTTTTATGGTGGGCGATACGTGACTCGAACACGTGACCCCCACAATGTCGATGTGATACGCTACCAACTGCGCCAATCGCCCACAATATTAACTTTTACTATACCCTGCGGGTATCCGATACGCTACCCCTCTCACAAAACAATACTTAATTGTTTTGTTCGGCAGAGTGCCAATCGCCCACAATATTAACTTTTACTATACCCTGCAGGTATCCGATGCGCTACCCCTCTCACAAAACAATACTTAATTGTTTTGTTCGGCAGAGTGCCAATCGCCATCTTAATATACTATACAAGTCCTAAACTTTCAACTATTTTTTTTATTTTTCATTTTAATAAGTCGGCTGGATTGCCACACTATCGCTCGCAATGACGGGCTTTACGACTAAGCACAACTTTCCATTTTCCATTTTCAATTTTCCATTTGAATAAATACATCATTTAATGAATGTAATAACTCAATTTTTGCTCTAAAATAGTACTATTATGAGAAGATTTATTTTATTATTAACTATGGTGTTGCTAATGTCAGCACCTGTTCACGCAATTAAAATCGGGTTATACACAAATGTAACATCTGTTCAGGTTTCTGTATCTGATGAGGCGCAAATGATAGATGTTAAAACAAATAAGCAACTATGTGTTATTCACAAAATGCTTATGTATGAGATAACCCCACTTGATGACGATAAAATGGTTGTCCGCTCTAACTGGGGTCAATGTACCGTAAATTCTGCCGATGCTGTGGTTAAACCGTTAGACCCGCAGGCATGCGTTTATACAAAGGATAAGTGGTACAGAGGAATATTACGGGTTCAAAACAGAGAGAATACCCTTACAGTAATAAATGACGTATGCATTGAAAACTACCTGCAGGGTGTCGTTCCTGTCGAGATGCCGTCATCTTGGCCATTAGAGGCACTTAAAGCCCAGACTATCGCCGCACGAACATACGCAGTCGCAAATATGGGCAAACATGCCAAAGAGGGTTTCGATTTGGTCGATACTGTGATGGATCAGGTCTATGACGGGGTTAAAGCAGAATGCGAAACTACCAATAAAGCAGTTTTGCAAACAAAAGGTATTATCATGCTCTATGATAATAAACCTATTTCTGCTATGTATTCGTCATGCGCAGGCGGGTTCACAAAGTCTGCCTATGAGGCATTTGGTAACGATATCCCATATCTTCGCTCTGTTCAGAGTTTCGATGACAATGCAGCAAAAGCAGGGCATGGTGTCGGCATGACACAGCATGGCGCTAAAAATTTGGCTCAAATGGGCAATAATGCCTATCAAATTTTGTCACATTTTTACAATAATATACAATTTGTAAGGCTAAATCCAATCTATTATAAATAGCCTAACCCCTTTATCCGTAGGCTTTTTCCTCTAATACCATGCCCGCATGCCCGATAATTGTAAACATTGTAACTATTTACTGCTTGCAAATTCAAGGATAATGTGTATAATGAAAATTGTAGAGAGTTTAGTGTTTATGACTAACACTACTGAAAAGTAGAAAAGGAGATTATTATGAACAAAGACGAATTAGTAAAAGAAATTGCTAAAAAAGCAGGTGTTTCTCAAAAGGCTGCAGGTGATATCTTATCAGCAACATTAGAAACAATTGAAAAAACAGTTTCTAAAGGCAAAAAAGTTACTTTAGTTGGCTTTGGTACTTTTGAAGCACGTAAGAGAGCAGCAAGAACCGGCAGAAACCCTCAAACAGGTGCAGAATTGAAAATCGCTGCAAAAACAGTTCCAGCATTCTCTGCAGGTAAAAAATTCAAAGAATTAGTTAAGTAATTCTTTTTGTTCAAACAAGTTTGAAACGGCGGATAGGAAACCTATCCGCCGTTTTTATTTAGTTGTTGATTATAAATAATTCTTTAAAATCGATTTTACATAGTTTTGTGTTTCTTTATACGGTGGAACACCATCATATTTACTTACGGCATTAGGGCCTGCATTGTAGGCCGCAAGTGCAAGAATTGTGTTTCCATGAAATCTGTCCAGCATAGATTTTAAGTATTTTACCCCACCTTCAATATTTTGTTGAGGATCCATTGCATTTTTAACTCCAAGTCCTTTTGCAGTTGATGGCATGAGTTGCATAAGCCCTAACGCACCAACTTTTGATTTTGCATTAGGGTTAAAACCTGATTCCTGTTGAACCAACGCTTTTACAAGTTTTGAATCCACCCCGTATTTTGCAGAGGCTTCATCTATCATAGATATTATTTGATCTTTTGTTGTTCGTTTTGTGATGTTAACATTAGGGTTAGTGTAGAGTTGCGCATCAACGCTTGTTATACCCCTGTTTTTCAGCAATGTCCCAAACTGAGCCTTTGCAGTTGATTGTAGAATTTTGTCAAAGGACTGAACACTGTCTTTTGAAGGTAGTTGTGCATTCATTTTATTGATAGTGTCCATATCTTTTTTTGCTGAAACACCATCAATATAGTTGCTCATTTGAGCATACCTTTGCATTGTTTTTGCTTGTCCTCCCGAGTTTAGCAAACTCTGAATCATTTCTGAAAACATTTATTGATCACCTTCTTCTATACTATCGAAGAACGACAGTATTAATACACCCTTTAATCTTGCGGATAAAATATCCTCTATTTGTATTACTTATTTTTTATGAAAAGTCAAAATAATAATTTACGGTGACTAGGTGATTAAGTGATTAAGTGACTAAGCAAGCCGATTTTTAATCGGCAATAATACTTTGGCTTTTAGCCAAATTCTCTTAGTCACTCAGTCACCTAGTCACTTAATCACTTTTGCGAAATTCGGCTCACTACGTTCGCCTCTAAACAATAATTTATCTTTGTACTATAATAAAACCAGAGGGAGAAGTTATGGAAGCAACTACACAAAAGAATATTGATTGGACAAATTTAGGATTTGGATATGTAAAGACAGATTACCGTTATGTATCTAATTACAAAGACGGAAAGTGGGATAACGGAGAATTAACCACAGATTCAAACATTGTACTTAACGAAAGTGCTGGGGTTTTACAATATGCCCAAACATGTTTTGAGGGAATGAAAGCATACAGAACAGTTGACGGGAAAGTAGTATGCTTCCGACCTGACCTCAACGCTCAACGCATGATAGACACATGCAAACGTCTTGAAATGCCCGTTTTACCAAAAGAAAGATTTATTGATGCAGTTGTTCAGGTAGTGAGAAAAAATCTTGACTACGTACCACCTTACGGTTCAGGGGCAACCCTTTACATAAGACCATACATGTTTGGAACAAACCCTGTAATGGGGGTAAAACCCGCAGATGAATACCAGTTCAGAATATTCACTTCCCCTGTTGGTCCGTATTTTAAAGGCGGGGCTAAACCTATAACTTTAAGAATACCTGATTTTGACAGAGCCGCACCGAGAGGAACAGGTCATGTTAAAGCAGGGTTGAATTATGCTATGAGCCTTCACGCTATTGTTGACGCTCATAAACAAGGCTTTAACGAAAATATGTATCTCGACTCTGCAACAAGAACAAAAATTGAAGAAACCGGCGGGGCTAATATCATTTTCGTAACAAAAGATAATACTATTGTTACCCCTAAATCTTCTTCAATTCTCCCATCTATAACAAGACGGTCACTTATGTACGTTGCTGAGCATTACCTTAACCTCAAAACAGAAGAAAGAGAAATCTATTTAGAAGAATTAAAAGACTTTTCAGAATGTGCTTTATGCGGTACTGCGGCAGTGTTATCCCCTGTCGGAAAAGTTGTTGACCACGGAAAAGAAATTGTATTTCCATCAGGCATGGAAAAAATGGGTAACATTACGCAGAAACTTTATGATACCTTAACAGGTATCCAAATGGGTAGGATAGATGCACCTGACGGGTGGATTAAAGAGATTTGTTAAATTATTGTTTATCTGCGAAGCAGATATATCTCTCCTTGGAGAGAGAGAAATTTCTTAATGAACTGCTTGCAGTGAATTTAGAAATTTGAGAGAGGGTAAGTAATAGTTGGTTTAATAAATAATTGAACCCTCTGTCCAACCCCTATCCAAAGGAGAGGGGCTTTTAACGATTTATATATTTACCCCCGCTAAACAATTATTTACCCCTCATTTGTCTTTAGAAAAAAAATTGTTATAATATTAATTGAGATAAATGGAGTTGATATATGAAAAAGTTATTATTGTTATTGGTGTGTTTAACATTATTGAATTTACCCGTTCTGGCTAAAAAGCCTTACCCTGTTCCCCCAGGGGTTAAAGTTCCTGCAAAATTTACAGATCAATACATTGAAGATGTTTATGACGAATATAAAAAAGTTACTGATGAAAGTCTTATCATAATTGCTCTTGAAATGTTGAAGAATACCGATGGTGATTTTTCAAGAAAGGCGATTTTAGGCTACAATTTAACAGGTTACCCAATAAAAATACAATTTAAAGATTTGGCAAGTTTAAACAAGTCTTACGCAAATTTTGATGCGGTAGGCTGGAAGAAGAAGAAAAAACTGTTTATTTATATAAACCCAAAACATCAGACCGCACCACCTGCCGCTATTGCAGCCTTACTATCACACGAGGCACTGCATCAAGACGAATACAATTCCTTGAGCGAAGAAACTTTTGCATGGACTATGGAAGCAGTTGTCTGGACAGATTTAGCAGATGTTTACCCTGAATGTAATGTTGAGAGCAACGCTCTTGTAAAAAGGGAAAACACCCTAAAAAAATTGTTTGAAAAAGGCGGACACTCACCTAAATACATAAAAAAAGCAGTCTATCAAAACAAAGGCTATCAGGGGTTACCTATAACATCTCCGGGGTTCAAAGAAAAATTCTAATATTTACCACCAATATTTACCCCTAATATTTACCCATAATATTTACCCCTTCTTTACTCACATTATAAATAATGATATTATTAAATTATGAGTGACGAAATAGAAGAATTACAGGCGATATTAAAAAACGACCCTTACAATTTTCAGGCAAGACGCACACTTGCCATTGTGTTGTTAGATAACGGGTTTAACCTTGAGGCAAAACAGCATCTTTTGTACTTGGTCAGAACATTCCCTGATAATGCAGAATTACTTTATAATTTAGGAATTGCCTATGAGAAACTTGCTGATTACGAAAAGGCTGAACGTGCGTATTTAAGAGCGATAGTTATTTCACCTGAAAATGATTTTTATTACAATTTAGGGTTAACCTATATAGAAATGCAGGAGTGGGGGAAGGCTATCGTTGCCCTAAAACACGTGATTGACCAAGAACCTGACGATTCCAACACATATTTTAATTTAGGACTATGTTTCTTTAACAAAGAGGAATACGAGGTCGCACTTGATTATTTTAAAAAGACAACTGAATTAAATCCTGAAGATTTATTTGCTCATTTTTATATGGGGAATATTTTAAAACAACTCGGTCAACCTGAACTCGCTATAAATGAATACCAAAGAGTTATAGAAATTGCACCTGATTACAGTTGGGCTTATTACAACATTGGCTCTATTGCTTATGAACAAGGCAATACAGAAGCAGCACTGCAATGTTTGCAACAAACAGTTCACTATAATCCAAAAGATACAAAAGCATATATGCTTATGATTCAGATATATGTAACACAAATGAGATTAACAGAGGCAATGGATACCGTAACGCAGGCACTGGAAACAAACGCTCAAGATGGCGATTTGCTTTATATGTTATCCCAAATCTTCAAACTAAACGGAGATAAAGAAAATTACGAAAAATATATAGCATCTGCTATAACAAATCATTATACACTGACTCTGCCGTTTGATAAAATAAAAAATGAATATTCCAAAATTAAAGCAGAAATGGACGAGGTCAGAGCAAAACAAGCAGAAGAAGAAAGAATGCAACGACTAATACAAGAGGCTGAAGCACAGGCACTTGCAAACCAACAGGAAGCAGACTCTGAAGAAGCAGAAGAAAATACTGAAGATATGGAAAACAACTTTGAAGAGGGTGAAGAATATTCTGAACAACCACAAGAGGAATACCCTCAGCCTGACGAATATTCTGACGATGATTACCCTGAACAATCACCGGTTGACGAGATATTAGACACATAAGTTTTATCTGTAAGATTTACCCCCAGAAAATTTACCCCCAATATAATTTACCCCTGTTCTACAAGATATCAATAGGGTCAACGTCTATTGCCATACGTATATCTTTTGGCAGTCTTATTGTCTTAAAGAATTTTGAAATAAACCTGTGACCTTTTTCGTGCAACTTATTTTTAATAAGAATTTGATAGCGATAAAGTCCGTTTAATCGTTCAATAACGCAATTTGACGGACCTAACATCTCAACGTGTTCAGAAAACCCGTACTGCTCTATTAATTCTTCCAGTCTGTCTGCTATTGCTTCTACTGATTTTTCTGCCCTGTCGTTGTTGTCACAACTCAAAATCACTCTTATAATTTGGGTAAACGGCGGATAAACAAACTCTTGTCTTGCCTTTATCTCTGTATTATAAAACTTTGAATAGTCCTGCTCTTTAGCACTATCAAGAGCATAAAAATCAGGGTTATAAGTTTGAAAAAGAACTTTGCCTAAAAATTCACCACGTCCTGCTCTGCCTGCAACCTGTGTTAAGAGTTGAAAACCTCTTTCTGCCGAACGAAAATCAGGTAAATTAAAGGTAGAATCAGCACTTATCACTCCAACGAGCGTGACATTCGGGTTATCTAACCCTTTTGCTATCATTTGAGTACCAACAAGTATATCAATTTCTTTTTTTTGAAAACGGTTTAAAATATCAATATGAACATTTTTCCTTGTTAGTACATCACTGTCAATTCTTTCTATCCTTGCGTTAGGATATAATTCTTTTAGCAATACCTCTATTTTTTGAGAGCCATGCCCGCCATTTCTCAAAGCATCTGAATGACACGAAGGGCATTCTTCGGGCATCTTTTGGGTATGATTACAATAATGACATTTTAAGAGTTGGTCATTAGCATGCCAGATTAGAGGAATGGCACAGTTAGGACACTGAACGACCTCTCCGCAGGCTTTACATTGGGTTGTAGTTGAATACCCCCTTCGGTTTATAAGAATAATTGCCTGCTGACCGTTACTTAAAGTTTCCTCAATAGCCGTTTGCAGAGGTTTTGAGATAACAGAGCGATAGGCTGCTCTTGAATAGTTTTGCATGTTTATAATATCTATATGTGCCATAGGAGAATTATTAAACCTGTGTGGCATACTAAAAAGATTATTATTATTAGAGGCATAATAATATGTGCTGACATCCGGTGTCGCAGAGCCTAAAATCAAAGGCGCTCTGTAAAACTGCGATAATTTTTGAGCAACAACTTTTGCATCATATCGTGGGGCAGGGTTAGCCTGTTTATAAGCACTTTCGTGTTCTTCGTCAATAATAATAAGTCCGATATTTTGTAATGGTGCAAAGACAGCAGAACGAGCACCCGCAAGTATTCTTATCTCGTTGTTATAGAGTCTTTGCCATACATCATATTTTTCACCGTCAGAGATACTGCTATGCCAGATTGCAACCTCGTTTACTCCGAATTTTTTTGCTATTCTACGGGTAAGTTGAGAGGCAAGTGCAATTTCAGGGGCTAAAAAGAGTACATTTTTCCCCTCATCTATTGTGTCTTTAATAAGTTTAAAATAAACCTCTGTTTTACCTGACGCAGTAACCCCATGTAATAATATTGGGTTTGGAGATTTTATTTTCCTTCTTATTCCTTCATAAGCCTCTTTTTGCTCTCCTGAAAGTTCAGACAGAGGCTCTGTTGGGGTATCTTTAAAAATTGTTAACGGGTTTCTGTATATATTTTCTTCAACAAGTCTAACACACCCCATATCTGCAAGTTTTTTCATTGTTGCCCTTGTTGTTTTAACTTTATTCTCAAACTCTATGAGCGAAATTTTACCGAGAGTTTTTAATTGTTCTAAAATCTGTAATTGTCTTTTTGTCGCACCGTCAGATTTTATGTATTCAACAGAATATTCTGTTTTTGAACTTTTATCAAGCAATTTAACAGGAATAGCAAGATTAAGAACATTTATAATATCCGTACAATAATAATTTGCTACCCATTCAAGCAACTTAAAATATTTTAAGGTAAAAAGCGGGGTTTCATCAATAATCTCTTTAATATTTTTGGGGTTAATGCCTTCTTCCATATAGTCGGAAAACCCTACAACGAATGCTTTAATTAAACCCTGACGGCCAAACGGTACTCTGACCGCCTGACCTATCATGATTTTATCTTTAATACTGTCGGGAATTAAATATCCAAATGTCTTAACTCCCAACCCTTTAATGTTAACAAGTACGAGAGCATATTTCCCCTTGTTCTCATTAACCATTTTATTGTTCCATAAACTCTTTCTTTGCTTCTTCAATAGCATCAATAAGCGTATCTAAATGTTCCGGTGCAACAGTAACACCTTTTTGTGTAGGACGCCAGTTTTCACCGCCATCAGTTGTATAGAAAATTCTTAAATCTAAAGAAACTCTTCCCTTATATTCGTTTACAGAAATGTGTAACTTTTCACGTTCGCTTCTGTCAATAGATGCGATTAATTTAGATGAATCTGCCATATTTAACTCTCCTCTGTTTTATCTGACAGAATAATTTTACCATATAAAGCGTTTTGGGTAAACTGAAAAAGAGAATAAAATATAAAACAATAAAAAGCGAACCAAAGGTTCGCTTTCATAATGCTCATTCATCTTACTAAATCGATAGACCTTAATAAATTGAATACCTTACTTTACGGCAACCAATTTAGACTGAACACCTACTTCAGCATTCATTCTTCTTGCATTTGCCATGGCAGAGGATCGGCGTTTTTTTGCTCCTCTAAGTATGTATTCTACGCCTGTGAAAGTATTACATGTTGGTATTTCAACTTTCTTTAACATATACCGTCCTTTCTAATCGTTCTGTGACATGTATATCGGCATATTTCAGAAAATCTTTAGATAAAATTTAAGATATTTTACATTTGTTAACAAAACGATTTACCAAACCGCTAAAACTTAATAATATACTATCAATTCACCATTAACAAACTAAATACCAACACTTAAACCTGCACAAAGGTTGATTGACTGACCTGTTATACCCTTTGCATCCTCGGATATTAAATACTTAACCAGTCCTGCAACCTCTTTTGGCTCTACAAAGCGTTTTTGGGGAATACACTCTATAATTTCATCTTTAGAAAAATCACTCTCTTCAACAGAGTCGTTTCCCAATTCTGTTTCTACCCAACCGGGGTTTATAGTGTTAACCGTAATATTATACTCTGCAAGTTCCAACGCAAGTGCCTTAGTAAGCCCTATCAGTCCTGATTTTGTCGAGGAATACAAACTTGCGTAAGCCTCTCCCATGACCCCTGATATTGAACCGATATTTACTATTCTACCCCATTTGTTTTGTTTCATGTATGGTACTGCTGACGATATTATCTTTACAGGCGAAATAAGATTTGTATGATAAATAGAATTTATTTGTTCCTTTGTCATAACATCTATACCGCCATAAATGTATTCGCCTGCGTTGTTTACAATAATATCGAACTGATGCTTTTTGATAAAATCACTCAAAGTATCAACATCAGAACTATCAGTCAAATCACAGACGCAATAATCTTTTGATTTAAGAGATTTTAGTAATTCTTCATTCCTTGCGACAGGATAAACATCACAAAACTTGGCAAGTTCAGTAAAAATAGCCTTGCCGATACCACGAGTTGCACCTGTAACCAGAACTTTATTCACTGACTAATCTAACCCCTAGTGAACAAGCCCAAAGCCCAACAAAAACACACAAACCGTAAACACAACGGTAACTACTGCTGTTATTTTATTGAGGTTCTTTTCTGCACCTTTTTGAGAGGTAAATAATTGAGCAGAACCTCCTATGCCTGCTATTCCGTCACCTTTTGGTGAGTGTATTAGTATTAAAACGATTAATAATATTGCTGATATAACCTGTATAGTCCAAATAAGTCCTAACATTATGATTTTTTCTCCTTCTTAATAAAGTGGGCACGTTTTGAATCGAGTTTGATTGATTCAAAAGTATATAACCTTGCAGGTCGTTTTGAACTTGTTTTAGAAAATTCGTCAAGTTCAATAAGCCCTTCTGTTTGAATAACTTTCTTTCTGAAGTTTCGTTTATCAAGGTTTTTGCCCATAATAAGTTCATACGCACGTTGCATTTCAGTAAGAGTGAATTTTTCATTCAACAGTTGATATGCAACAGGGCATAATTCTAATCTTTCTCTTGTACGCTTAAGAGAATACTGAATAATCTCCTTGTGGTCGAAGGCAAGTGCCGGTAAATCATTAACCTTGTGCCACTGAACATTATCAGTTGTTTCGACATTAACATCTTCCGCTCTGATTAGTGCAAAATAAGCACATGTGATAACCCTTGCAACAGGGTGTCTTAACGGATCACCAAAGGTGTAGAGTTGCTCTAAATAGATGTTGTCAACATTTGTTTTTTCTTTTAAAACTCTCATTGCCGCATCATCAAGGTTTTCTGACATTCTTACATATCCGCCGGGGATTGCCCACTTTCCTTTGAACGGCTCATTCTCTCTTTTGACCAATAGGACTTGCAGACTGTCGTTTTTTAATGTTAGGATGACAGTATCGACAGTAATCTCGTGTGTTTTTGTTTCTTTAAACATAAATAATCTACCTCATATAAATTATATTATAAAAAAATAAAAATGTGAAAATTGTAACTTTACTTAACCATGTGTTTATTTGTATTTATGTTTCGGGTATCGTAAGAAGGTGAATAGTGAATAGTGAATAGTAAATGGCTTGGAATACAGTTTTCCATTTTCCGTTTTCAGTTTCCCATTTTCTTTCACAAGGAATAGTTTAATAAGAGGGGTATAAATGTATAACGTAGCAATTATTGGTGGCGGACCTGCCGGAATTTTTACGGCTTTAGAGTTGGTAAAGTTAAAACCTGACTGGAAGGTTATTCTTATAGAAAAGGGGAAACGCATAGAAAAACGAAAATGTCCTATTAGAGAAGGGTCACCAAAGTGTATAAATTGCAGACGCTGCGGACTGCTTTGCGGTTGGGGCGGAGCAGGTGCATTTTCTGATGGTAAACTCACGCTTACTCCTGATGTGGGCGGTCATCTTGTTGACTATATGTCAAGAGATAAGGCAATCGAACTTATAAGATACGCAGATGATTTATATCTTGAACACGGTGCAACTGACGAAATTTTTGGTACTGATATAAAAACTTTTGAAGAAATAGAGCATCAGGCAACACTTGCCGAGTTGAAACTCATCCATTCACCTGTCAGACATTTAGGAACAGAAAGAAGCCTTGATGTCTTAAAAAGCATGCAGGATTACCTTAACGACAAAATTACTATTATGAATAATGTTGCAGCAAAAGAACTGATAGTTGAGAACGAACAAATAAAAGGTATTTTACTTGATAACGGAGAAGAAATAAGAGCGGAATACACCGTAGTTGCACCCGGTAGAGAAGGTGCCGACTGGCTTACAAAAGTTTTTGCCGAACATAAAATAGGGATGGTAAACAACGCTGTTGACGTTGGGGTAAGAGTGGAATTACCTGCTCCTGTTTTTGAGCCACTGACAAGTAAATTATATGAATCAAAACTTGTTTACCATTCTCCAAAATTTGGAGATGAGGTCAGAACCTTCTGTATGAATCCTAACGGGGAAGTTGTTCAGGAAAATTACAGCGGTATTGCAACAGTAAACGGACACAGTTACGCAAATATAAAAACTAAAAACACAAACTTTGCATTACTTGTTAGTGAAAAGTTTACAGAACCGTTTAAAGAACCTATCCAGTACGGTCAACATATTGCAAGACTGGCAAATATGTTAGGCGGAGGCATTCTTGTTCAGAGGTTTGGGGACTTATTAGAGGGCAAACGCTCAACCCCTGAAAGAATAAAAGCAAGTATAATCGAACCAACCCTTAAATGTGCTACTCCGGGGGATTTAAGTCTGGTTTTACCGTACAGACAACTTACAAGCATTATTGAGATGTTGTTTGCTCTTGATAAAATTGCACCCGGAACAGCATCACGCTATACACTATTGTACGGGATAGAGGTTAAGTTCTATTCTGCAAGAGTAAAATTGACAAATGAACTTGAAACAGAAGGGGTAAAAAACCTGTTTGCAATAGGTGACGGAGCAGGGGTGACAAGAGGTCTTTTACAAGCCTCTGCATCAGGTATCCACGTTGCTCGCACTATTTGTGAAAGAGGTTAAATTATTGTTTAGCGGGTAAAACCGGTTTTTCTCTCCTTGGAGAGAGAAAAATTTCTTAATGAACTGCCTGCAGTGAATTTAGAAATTTGAGAGAGGGTAATTAACAGCGGGTTTAATAACTTAACCCTCTCCCGTATTTGTAATAAATTTGCAGGCAAATTTAAACAACTACGACCTCTCCGTTGGAGAGGTTCTCCTTTTATATATTTACCCGCTAAACAATAATTCACCAAACTATACATTTCCCCATGTGAGTGATACAATACCAATATGAAAATGTTAAACAAAATGTCTGCACAAAAAAGATTAATAGTTTTAGGTTTTGTGTTCAGTACAATTTTGATAGCCTTAATATCCGTTTTAGCACTATTTAGCATTAATGATAACCTTGATAAGTGTTACAAATATTTTGGGCAGGTTATATCAAAATCTCTTGCTATCGAAAGTGCCGAACTAACAAGAGGGTTAAGTCAAAACACCCTGTATAATACGTTGAGAACACACTCAATATCAATATTAGAATCAAACGATGATTTGGCATATATAGAATTTAGAGATAGCAAGGATAACATTATATATTCAAGCAGAATGGACAAAATATGCCCTGAACGCACCGCCAGAATTAATTCGACCTCCTCAATGTTAAGTTATGAAGACGGTAGCCAAAAAATCATAGGCACCGTATCTATCGGTCTTACAGGAAGCGTAATAGACGGAATATCTTTTGTAACACGACTTTCTTTGATTATTGCTTTTATAATCTGCTGGCTTACGATAGGATCTATCATAATAATGAATGTAATTCTTGCAATGAGAGAACTTAACCTTCTCTATGACGGGGTAAAAAGGCTATCCTCAGGCGAGTTTGGGTACAAACTTGATAGCAAAAATGCAAGCAGAGTTGTAAGAGAACTCTACAAAGCCTTTAACGATATGTCCGAAAAACTGCGTTCCTATAACGAAAGTTCAATCGAATCTCTTATGCTTGAAAAAAACAAATTTGAAGCAATACTTATGAGCATTGCAAACGGGGTAATTGTATGTGACAGTAACGATAATGTTTTGCTCGTCAACGACCACGCAAAACAATTATTAGATGTTTCTGATGATGAAATAATAAGAACAAACATAAGACAATACTGTGACAACAACGGAATAGATGCCTTTAAAGAAAAAATTGACGAGTTTAAAAACACCCCTATTGCAGAAATGACGGATAAACCGCTTGAATTTAATATAGATGTTTCAGAAAAAGTTTTAAAATCAGTTATATCCCCGATGTTTTTACAAAGCGGGGAATATGTAGGTTATATCATTGTACTCATTGATGTTACAAAAGAAGTTGAGATGGACAGACTCCGCTCACAATTCGTATCTAATGTATCCCACGAATTAAGAACTCCTGTAACAGTTTTGAGAACATATAGCGACACTCTCGCTAATATGGGTGATGAATTTGACTATGAAACCCAAAAAGAATTTTTAGGGATAATGAATAAAGAAATCATCAGATTACACGATATGGTTAACGACATTCTTGATTTTTCAAGATATGAGGCAAAAACAGTGAAACTTGAAAAAGAAATGAGAGATGTCACTGAGGTCGTTCAGGAATGTGTTTCAAGGGCAAAAATATTAGCAGAAGAAAAACACCTCGAATTTGTCGTTATGATAGAACCTAATCTTCCGAAAATACCTATAAATTACGACAGTATAACCAGAGCCCTTATGAACTTGATAACAAATGCAATTAAGTATTCTAACGACAATACAATTATAAAAGTAAGAGCAGAAAAATTTAGCGATTATATAGTTCTTGCGGTAACAGATCAGGGAACAGGTATTTCGGAAGAAAACCAAAAGAAAGTTTTTGACAGATTCTTTAGAGTTGAAAATAGTGCTCATACGGTAAAAGGAACAGGTTTAGGACTGCACCTCGTAAAAATTACTGTTGAAAAACACCATAAAGGCGAGGTATTCGTTCAGTCGAAACTTGGAGAAGGTTCAACCTTTGGTTTTAAACTGCCTACGGCAGAAAAACTCGCAGAACTTGAAGATTTAGAATTAACAAAAGGATAAGATGAATTATACAGAAGTTGTTAAGGACATAACATCACAGGGAAAATTCAGAATAAACTTAGGATTGGATAGAATTTCTGCCCTACTTGAATTATTGGGAAATCCGCAGGACAATTTAAAA
>CAMHDG010000003.1 GCA_946183815.1 uncultured bacterium
TCTTACCGTCCTCTGCATATATAGCATTTTTATCGTTTGCATCAAGTATAACATTTTTCAATGTAACTTCTGCATTTCTGTTATACAAATCAATAACAGATGCATTGTGTGAAAGATTAACTTTATTTGTTGTTGCATTAATAATTGTTACATCAGAAATAGTTAATTTAGCATCATTTTCAACAATGAACATTGATAATCTGTCTTCATCTGACAAGATACCGATTTCTCTGTTTGTACCGTCAATGATACTCTTATCACTGCCTGTACCTATAACATTCATAATGCCGTCATAAGTCTTGCCTGTATCTGTCAACAAGTTATATGTTTGATTACCCTCTTTGAATATAAAGTTTCTAGGTTTGTCACCTGCTTTGTCATATACGTTAACTTCGTGTAATGTATCAAATTCCTGATCGATTTTAATTTCGATACTGTCATTATTATTAACAGTTGTAGCCAAAGCAAGAGTCTTAATACCCAAGAAAGCATCATTATAAACACTGTACGTGTCATAATAAGGGCTTGACTCGTCAGATACGTAATATGTAGTAACGGTTGGTGACCAATTCGTATTAGCCAATTCGTCAGTAAGAGCAAGTTCAACTTTACCCATACCTCCAAGGCTAGGTAACAAGATTTGAACAACACCCTCTGTTCTGTCAACATTGAAATTATCAAATGTAATTTCAGATAATGTCATAACACCTTCAGAAAGTGAACCTAACATAAACTTGTCAGATGCGACCAACTCTGGACTTACCGGAGGATCATTTGCCTCATTCAAACTTGAGAAATCAACATTGATTTTATATTTAGGATAATTAGTTTTGCTTGCTATATCATCAACTTTTGAATTTAATGTAGCAAAACTATATGTTTTATAATCGCCATCATTAACATCAACTATTGTATTTGAACCAAATCTGTATTCTATCATATCTTCGTAGTTTTCACTATTCAAAGTTACAACAGAATTTTTAAATTCAACTACGCCTGGGTCAACAGAGCCTAAAGCAGTGAGATTATAATTTGCTCTTTCAGTTGCACTTACAGAATCAAATACACCTCTGCCAACCTTTATAGCAAGCGGGTTAAACTGAATAACATTAGAACTAACCGTACCGCCTGTTGTATAGTTAAACATTGTAGTATCTTCATCGCCACCGATTATAAAATCACCATAATTAATATATTCATTACTGTAAACCGTTGCAGTACCATTTTCTATTTTCTTAACACCGCCTAATTTAGCATTGAAACCGTTATATCCGTTTGTATAAATAATCAGTTTTGCATCTGTCTGCTGAATAGTACCGCTTGATGTTTCTTTTTCACCAAAGGCTTGTAAATAAGTACCGTTAAAGTTAGACTCATCACCTGTTATAGTTAATTCTAAACCTTTGTTTTCAAATATGGTTTCTGCATTAGAATTACCAACAATCTTGTCATCTTTATCAACAGTAAACTTACCTGATGTAGTTAAATTAACATCAGCAACTATATGACTGTTAGTGAGATCAACATAACCATCCCACTTATCGCCTTTACCAAGAGTTACAGGCTGAGTTGCTGTGCTGTCAACTCCGTTAAGTGCCAATTTACCATTGTCAGTAATATTAATGTTAACTGCATCCTCAACAGTATCAGTACCTTTTATAGTCAAGATACCTGAAAGAATATTAATATTACCTTCAGCAGCATTGATAGCACCGTTAGAGGTTAAATCCGCATAGTTTAATGTAGAAACATTAGCAACCGCAGGGTCAGCATCAGCAGACATTTCAAGAATACCTGTCCAAGTATCACCCTCGTTCATATTAACTGTACCGCCTGCAAGAGTTAATTGCCCTAATCCGTCAATAGCAAGTACAATGTCATTTTCAATAACACCGTTATCAACCAATGAAACAAATGTAGGAGGTGCAGTTGCACCAGACCCGCCGGAACCAGAGCCAGAGCCAGAGCCTGAGCCTGAGCCTGAACCTCCGGATGTTGAACCATCATCAACAGATGATATTGTCAAACTGCCGGTTCCGCTTACAGTACCATGAATTATATCACTAGCACCTAATGATATTTCACCTGTGTTAGTAATATTACCTTTAAATTCAGTAGCACCTGAAGATGTATGTATTCTGCCTGAATTGTTTACAATATTAAATTCTACTGCAGTTGTTGTACCTGTTGTAGTATCAGGATCTGCTTCTATTGATATTTGACCCACGTTTGTAACATTTCCTGCAAATGTTGATGTTCCATAAACTCTTAATAACGCTTCTGAATTATTATTTAAAAATTCACTATTGAAAATATTTGTTCCTTTAGCAACAACATTACTTACGTTTTCAAATGAATTTGGTCTAACCGCCGTACCTGCAGAGAAAGTAACATTTTCAAGAGTCATTAAACCTGCGTTATATACTGCATTACCTGTGTTTGCTGCAAAAATTGAGTTGGAAACAGTAACCTCTGCATCAGGAGCAGTAATATTTAATACAGATGCACTAATAGGGTTACGGTCATCATCAAAAGCAACCGCATTCATCAATTTAACACCGGATATATTAACTTTTGTTTGAGCATTAGCAACCTGAAACATTGAATACATATTCATTGCGTCAATGATTGATAATTGAGTTTCATCAACAGGACCTGTTGTACCTGACAAATCAGGACCAACAACATTGAATGTGCCTGTTGCGGTAACTCCTGAATTTTTGGTTAATTCATATTTTAAGTTAGCAGGAGTAGGAGCACTGCCACCACCAGAACCGCCAGAACCACCTGCTCCTGGTGTTGCAGACTGAATCATGAATGATCTTACGTAATTAACCCCCGGGTCATACATATTAACAGTACGCAATACATCGTCAACTACAATATCAGATATTTCTATACTATCGTCTGCTAATGATGTTGCTGCGTCATATTTTGCAGTTTGCAAACCCTTTATACCAAGGAACTCGTCAAAGTTTATAGAAACAGAAACACCTGTTGTATGATATTTTGCCAAGTCATAAACCCAACGGTAATTTTCAACTGCTTCAGGAGTCAAAACAAGTGCCTGCTCTGTTGTTGCTGCAGTAAGAATTTGAATTTTACCTTTTTTATACTGGTCAGGAACTCCTGAGAAGTTAATTTTGGATATTATTACATTACCTGTTGATGTTGCATCAGCAGTGATTGTATCAGCACCACCTGTTGCCGGAGGAGCACCGCCACCTGAACTGCCGGAATTATCAACAAACGCATTTGCATCAACATCTATCTCGTATCTTGTATTTTCATCATTCACAAGTTTAGAGAATTGATAATCGTTATATTTTACAGCAGCAATATCAGTTGTTAACTTAACTACTGAATTATCAAAATGAGTTTCTTGTAAACTTGCATAATCAACATTTTGAATATCAACATTTGAATCTTTAAAGATTAAAGTATTATCGCTTGCACCGCCGTCAATTTCACCCAAAATGTAGTTAGCCTTTTCTTGTTCTAACTCACTTTGCTTACCAAAAGTTGCAGTAGCATATGAACCTGCGAATAATATAACATCTTTATTTACATTACCGCCACTGGAGTAGTTCTCAAATGTAACGTGATTTGTTGGGTCACCGGAAAGCATGAAACCGTTATAATAAATATTGTCATAACTTTCAATATATACAGAACCCGCTGTAATCTCTTTAGTACCGCTAAATACTCTACCTGTTGGAGTTACGGTAAGAGATGGCGTTACAGGAGGAATTGTAACTATTGAAGATGTAGATGCCTGTTGAAGATAAGCACCTCTGTAATTACTATTATCTGCTGATACTGTGATGTTAACACCTTCGTTAGTAAGTTTTACTGTATCAGAACCTCTTAATTGGTCTTTATTTGACAATGATAATTGTGAATTTTCATTCAAGCCTGTACCTAAAATAATTTCAGATGTTCCAAGCAAAGTAACACTTGCATCAGGTAACCATTTATCATCAATAGCCAAAGTCATTGGAGCAACATTATCTGCTTCCATTAAACCTTTATTCAAATTCATTTTAACTAAATCATCAACAGTATCTTTATCGTTTAATCTAAAAGTACCGTCTTCAAGATAGAAATTACCACCTGTTGCTTCAAAGATATATTTATCAGCATCATCAGTAACTTTTGCACCGTAGAAATAAACCGTACTCAAATCCTGATCAGGAGGGGTAGAAGATGAACTTGATGATGCGTCATAACCCATTATAATTTTACCGTCAACGGTATCTTCTCCATCAAGGTATAATGTACCCATATTAACTTTGATAGTACCGAACGGATCACCTGAAGACGCAGCAGAAACTTTTTCTAAATTGATTTTATTTCCTTGGTCAATGATTGCACCTGATGCAGCCTCTAATATAGCGGCATCTCTTATATCTATAACACCATAATTATCTTGATATGATGTAATTTGAGAATTTAATTTTAAATATGCACCTTTTTCTAATGTAATATTACTATCACTGTAAACAGTACCTTTAATAGATACGGCATCAGTAGTAGTACCCGTTGTAGCAGGGGCTTTAATTGTAATAGCACCGGTTCCTGAGTTAGTAATCTCACCTGTAACAGTAACTTTATCCTTCAAATCAAGAGCGTAAGTATTAAATATATTACCTGATATTTTAACTTCATCAGAAGCGGTAATAGAACCTCTGTTTTCAACATTACCTGAAATAACAGATGTTGCTCCGACTTTAAGATTACCACTGCTCAAGTTTAAGATATTTGTACCAAATATGTTTGTACCAGTAATAGCATTAATTGTGCCTTCGTTTGTAATAGTATTCTTATCAGTTGCCTCACCTGCCTTGCGGAATTTTACATCCTCCATTGTAACGGTTGCAGCATTGAACATTGCAACACCATCGTTATTTACGAACGCAACATTTTTAAGAGAAACATTGTTATTTACATTTTTAATATCAAATACGGAAGCATTTGTTGTTAACCGTGGATTTTCTTCATCTACAACAAGAACCGCATTCTTAAAGGTAACATTTTCAACAATCATTGTTGTACTGTTTGTCATGTTGAACAATGAATATCTTCCCATAGCATTGATTACATCAAGCGGATTTTCATCTGTTGTAGTTGTTGTGGAAGTAGATCTACCTGTAATATAGAAGATACCGCCTGCTGAAACTTCAGAGTTATCAATCATTTTATATTCTAATTCCTCGGTTG
This sequence comes from uncultured bacterium, assembly GCA_946183815.1. Classification (GTDB taxonomy): domain Bacteria; phylum Cyanobacteriota; class Vampirovibrionia; order Gastranaerophilales; family Gastranaerophilaceae; genus UBA2883. Next base: position 5,221 of record CAMHDG010000003.1, read on the forward strand.
GGTCAGGAGCAGGGCTTGCCGAAGGATCTTCAAACATAAACGACCTTGTCACTGACGCATTCGCAGGTTCATAATTATTAACTGTTTTTAATAAATCTTTTCTGTCATATTCAAAGTTTATTGCGTCATTTGTAGTTTCAACCGTATCAAGTTTTAGTGTTTTACTACCTATATAAGAGTTCCAATATACCTCAACATTACCTGATTGCATATATTTGTTTTCAATAGTATATTCCCATCTCTTATTGAAGGTGAGATACAACTGAACATTATCATTTTGAGCATGCAAAATCTGCATAGCCCCCGGGGCTTCCTGCCCGTCATCAACAACAGGTTCAGTTATCCAGTTTATTGCACTAATCATAATAGTACCTGATGCATCAGGAGAATTTATCCAAATATTATCAAACGCTTTATTTTCACAATCAACATCAATAGCAACACGGGTATTGTCAAACTGAACATTATTAAATTTATACTTATCGCCTGAGCCTGCAAGAGCAGTTTCAATAGGAGCATCAGGCCATGTTGCACTCTCTGTGAAATTGATATATGAATTTTTGAAAGAATAAATTGTATCGCCATCATAAGAGAATTCTTTTGTGGTTGTAGCAGGAGTTACCGAAGGATTTGAAGAACCCGAAGTAGTAGTAGAGGTTGGTGTTGTATCATTAGTTAATGTTACAAGAGAGTTTTCAAAATGAACGGTATTTATTTTACCAAATCTTGAAACATCAGCCGCCAACTCATATTTAGTATAATCAAGACCAACTATTGGTGCTCTGTAGAACCCTGCAAAAGCACCGTTACCGTCAAATTTAAGAGTATCAGCCTCAATTACACCGCCGTCAAGGGCTGTACTGTAGTTACCAAATATAACATTATCGCCCAAAGTCACATCGGCATAGTTTATACCGTTAACAGTTGTAGTAGTTGATGTGCCTGTAGCAGGGTCAATCTTTGTCATAGTAGAAGATACAGGAGTTGTAATAAACAACTTACCTGCTTTAATATCTTTTACCCCGCCAAATATTATACCTGTACTTGTTACAGTTGTAGTTTTATCTGCCGTTTGTAAGTATCTTCCTAAGAACGCAGACTGATCAGAGGTGATACTTACATCAACACCTGCGTTTTCAAAAGTTGTTGTAGTAACTGTACTTTCTACCTGCCCATTTGTACCTAATACTAATTCATCGGTTAAGACCTTTGTATTAACAGTATCAACAAATGTCAACCCCTTTAATCTAATTACTGAATTATCTTCCAGAGTAAGTTTTGCCTGAGCATAAAGTCTGTCAGCAGTATCAAAGTTAACTTCTTCAGCACCTGTATTTGTAAATGTTGCATTGTCATTAACCTTTATAAATACTTCATCTTTGATGTCAGAAATAGATGCATCAGGAGAAACCCCAATAAGAGTAAACGTTCCTGATTCAATATTCAAATTACCACCGTTAAACGAAGACGTAAAGAACCCGTTTGCAGTTAAACCTTTATAATTTAGAGTACCACCATCAAGTAACACAGTACCGTTGGCATTCCATACATCATCATTTGGAGAAGATGCAGATGCCAAATCAAGATTTAAAACGCCTCCTTCTTTAACGACAACTTTAGATCCATCATCCACGGTAACAACTAAATCACTATCAATATTACCCTTTATATTTGTTGTACTTAAGGCAGTAGCAGAACCCTTAAAGGTTAATGTTCCTTTTCCACGAACACCCAAAATATTATTTTCTTCACCTGTAAACAACATATCACCCTGGTTAACAAATTTATCACTATCAATAGTGATTACATTCTTTTTACCACCAAATTCAAACGTACCACCCTGTGCGTTTGTAATAGCAGTATTAAATTCGTTTGTTCCCAAAGTTGTTGTAACACCGGTATTATATATAGAATTTGGAAATTCTTCCGATGCTACGGTTGTAACATCTTCAAGAGTTAAGTTACCTGCTTTGTTATAAATAGCATAACTCTTGTTATCTTGTAAGGCCACATTAGACAATGTTACCTGAACACCTGAATTATTCATGAATAAAACTGAAGCATTCGCATCATACGAAATAATACCGGCGTTTTTAATCAATACGTTAGATACATTCAATACAGCATTAGGATTGATAACATTAAATAATGAATAATTGCCTGTTATCACAGTTGATTCCTCCCCTGTATCAGGGTCAACAACTGTTGTATATTGAGCGGCATCAATAGTATCAACCCCAATAGAAAGATCATCACGACCGACAACGTTCATAATACCGCTTGCAGTTTCACCTGTATTTGCTATTGTATGATATGTTTGAGCACTATCGCCACGGAATCTGAAATATCTGTTAGGATCAGCCGAACCTGACGAATCATACTGGTTGATTTGAGCCAAAGTATCCAGTTGGTCATTTACAATTTCAATACTGTCATTCAGATATGATGTGGTTGCCAAAACTACATCTTTTCTTCCTAAATAAGAATCGTTATAAACTGTTTGAGTTATAGGATCGATTTCATATAGCCAGTAATAATCCGGCTGACCTGTTATTCTATCCAAGTTTAACTGGAACTCATTGTTCCCGCCTTTTAAGATTTGAATAACACCTTTTGAATACTCTGTTCTGTTTTCAAAATTAATTTTATCAATAGTAATTATACCTTTACCGCCTCTTCCGCCTGAAACCATTTCAAGAGTATCGGCAGTATTATTTTCTAAATTTACATCTATTGCATATTCAGTATTTTCTGAAATAAATGTTTTGAACTTATAATTTCTATATTCGGCAGGTTGTAGTTTTGAAGGATCAGAAGGATCTGTTTTTGCGGATAAATCAAGGTATGAATCTTCAAACTTATATTCTACAACTGAACCATCAGTGCTTTGGGAATAATCTGAATCAATTAAATCTACATTTGAATATCTAAAACGAACTGTATTGACAGCATTCGGTATAACACTTGGAGTGATTGCACTTAAACTATACCCAACAATATCATCCTTTTTAACACCTGTTATCGGATAGTCAATAGAACGTGTAAAGAACGCTGTTGCACCAAGAGAGCCAAAAGAGAACACATTATTATTAACTTCGCCTGCTGTATCAATTAAAGCATAGTTAGTTAAAGATGTACCCTGACCTAAATGGATTTTTTCATAATTTATTGTATTAACAATAGCCTCTACCTTAGAATATTGTTCTATATACTTATCGCCTGAGAACATTCTTGCACCTGTACCTGCAGTATCGTCAAGGACAAGTTCTGCTCTTGTACCATATTGAGTATATTTACCCAGATAATTTGGTGCTTCATCAGATGTTATTTTTATCACAATACCTGTATCATAATCTTTTTCACCATTATATAATCTTGCGGTTTCTCTACCCACAATTTCCTGATTAGCGACAGTATAAGAATTATCTACATCATTATTTAAACCTGTTCTTAAAGATAACACACCGTAGTCACCAAGGTTTAAGATACCAACTTTTTCAGAAGCAAGCCCTTCATTTTCAAGAGTATCATTTGCTCCTAAAACCATACCATAATATATTGAACCATAATCTTCTTCGGAAATATAATTACCGGAAACATCTAACGTACCGAGAACATTAACTTTTATAGGCTCGGCAATGACGGCATTTACCCCATTAACTTTTAATGTAGCACCTTTGTTAAGGTTGATTGTACCATAAGATGCATCGGTAAGCCCAACGATAGAGCCTTTTACATCAACGACAGCACCGCCGGTAATATCTAATTTTGAACCATCTTCCATGTATAATTTACCATTTACGGCAAATAATGCACGGTCTGCGTTTTTAAACGTAGATGGTGAATACATTGACATTGATGCACCCTGAACAAGAGTAACTTTACCATTTGTACCGGAGTTATTTATATTAGTATAGAATTTGTTGCCCGCAAAATCATCAGTGTCATATATATTCAATGTTTTTGTGTTAGTAACAGCATTATTTTCAGGGTTAAGAGAAGCATCTATATTAAAGATTACCCCTCTCATATTCAAAATACCCATATTGTTTATTGCATTACTTTCATTATTTGTGAATGTAACTTTTTCAAGGTTTACAGTACCATTTTCGTTATAGATAACTGATGCGGTTGCATTCCTTTCAGGACTGCCATCACCCTTCACTGCATTTCTTATTGTAACATTAGATATAGAAAGTGTTGCTCCATTTGTATTTTGGAACATTGTAAAACTTTGAGTAGGTTTTGTTACTGTTTCCTGAGTTACAGGATCATACTCTTGAATATGGTCATTTGTTGCATCAATAATATTGGTAGTCATACCACCTTCAACACCCTCAACATGCATTGCCGCAGTAGCGGTAATACCGGTATGATCAAGTAAATAATATGTCTGATTGATATCAGAGAACTTAAAGTATCTGTCAGAATTCTTTATAGAAGTATTTATTGCTCTCAACGTATCAGTCGGTTCACAAATAATTATAATTGAATCATTTGTTGAGAATGTTGTATAAGTGTCTAATGTTTTGCTGCCTGTGAATGTATCCCAGTAAACAGTACCTATTTCATAATCTTTAAAATCCCATCTTCTTGATGCGGCAGGAATAGAAGATATATCCAACTGGTATCTGTCTTTTGCAGATGGAGTAACATCAAGAATTTGAATAACTTTATTTTCTAAATTCATAGGGGTCTTAATATCATTAATTATGATATTAACCATATAATTTGCTGACGGATCAGAAGGAGCAGAACCAAAGGCGATTTTATCCGATACTACAGATTCGTTTGATTGAAAATCAACATCTATCTTAAAGTTCACATCATTGCCTATTTCCATGGCAGAGAAACTATACGTGTTAAACCCATCGGCATAATCAGCATCTTTAGTCAAATCAACAAGTGCATTTTCAAAAGCATATTCCGTATTGCCACGAAAACTAAATGAACCGGTACCTTCATTATAACCTAAAACAACATTTGTTGTTTTACCTGAAGCATTACCTAATTTAATTGTGTTTTTGTTATCACCGTTAATGTGATATAAAGTATAGTAATTACTTGAAACAGCGTCTGCACTAAAGAAGAACTGTGCCAAAGCGCCAGAGCCAAGGAATTGTGATATTACATTCTTATTGATATCACCGCCACGTGCAGCAACTGTCATTTGTGTTCCTGAATCGAGATATATATTTGTAATATCAACCTGAGCAGGACGGGTTATATCAACAGTACCACCTAAAATTCTCTTAACAGAATCGTCATTAAAGAATGTCGCAGTACTTTCTACCTTAATAGAACCCGCCGTTTGTTGATATGTACCACTAAAGTTTTGTTCTGACCTAAATTCAATTTCTACACCGTTATTTTCAAAGATTGAAGATGTATCATCTGCCGGAGTAGATGTTATAACGTCAGGGGAATTTAATACAAGAGTTTTATTATTTTCATCTAACGGTTTTATACTTAAATATGCCCTTTCAAGTTTAATAGCACCGTTCCATGTATCTTCACCGATTGTTAAATTTATTTCTGAACCTGCAGCAACGTGGTCAACAATATGTAATGTTGTACTATCACCGATATTCATAATAACCTGATCATCAATAGTATCACTAGCCATTACATATAAAATTGCATTACTTCCTGTTCTTGGCTTTGTAATATTCAATGTACCTTTTTTAGCGAATAAAATACCCCTGTTAAACTCTCCCGGATTTTCAGGGTCATAAGCATTATTTGCCACACCCGAATAATTAATAATAGAATCTTCATTATCAAGTGTAATTTTACCATACCAATTATCTTTAAAATCAAGATTTAAAGTACCGCCTTCAAGACGAATTTCACCCGAAGGACTTGTTGCACTGCCCAATGTAACATTTTGGTTACCAGCAAGAACAGAATACTCGCCTAGTGTCAACACTGACCCAACAATATATAATTTACCTTCGACAGTCGAACCAATCTCGCCACTGGAAATCAATGACAATTCAGTATCAGCAGGACCTGAACCTTTGATATTCGTAGCACCTGCAAGCATTATTGTACCGGTGTTTGCGATACTTGATGTAAAGTTTGATCTTCCTGACGATTGAACATAACCTGAGTTAGTTAGTTTTGTGCCGAATGTATTTTCACCTGTAATTTTCAACCCCGGATTATGTGTTTCGGTTGTTCCGTCATTTGTATAAGTACCATAAGCGTTTCTTATCTCGTTAAATATCAAACTTGTTTCATCAGCAGGACGAGGAGAAACAGTAACACCATTCAAGGTCACAACACCCTGTTGGTTATATATTGCATAGCCCTGATTGTTTTCTAATAATACATTTGAAAGCGTTAATTTTGTAAGACTACTTTCAGGAGAGTTTAAATAAGCAACTGATGAATTAGTATCCGAATATGCCTTCACATCTCTGACTGTAAGATTTGTCATTTCAACATTAACATCTGAATTATCCATAAATTTAAACATTGAATGAGCAAATGGAGTTACGGTAATATTTCCTGAACCGTCATCAACTTCTTCTGCACCACTAATAGTATCAGACAAATCACTTCCGCCCTGAACATACAATGTACCACCAACAGGATATTTTCTGTCATTCAGATAAGTATCTGTGTATAAATAATATGTTTCATCCGGTAAGTCGGTGAATTTAAAGTATTTGATATTATCAGCAGCAGATTTTGGATTACCCGCACTATCGGTAAGTACCTGTATTGCAGCCGCACGCAATGTATCATCTTTTAAGTTATATACTTCAATAGCATTTTTTCTTACACTTGTAACTCTTACCCTTCTAAAACCGATATATTGGTCATATTGAACAACACCATCGGTTGGAAGAATATATTTCCAGAACTTATCTAATGAAGCCTGAGTTAATTTTAATTCAATATCAGTATCCTCAGTGATAATATCATAGAATCCTTCTTTAACGTACTTATCATCATTTATTAACCAATTAACATCTAACGTCATTGTACCGCTTGATAAGCCGTTAAGAGTGACATAATCATTATATTGACCTGTGGCATCAAAGGCAAAATCTATTTTGTATTCTGAAGCCGCATCAGAGTTTAAAGTACCCAATTCAATATTAGAATATTTATTATCATTAGCCATATCAATTATAGAGTTAACAACAACCACCTTACCTGTTGACACATCAGCATGAATAATAGGAGAACCTGTTGTGTCAGTATGTCCTGCATTGTTAATAGTTACACTCTTAAGATTTAAAGTACCGCCATTGATAACATTAATTTTTGAACCGGACGTAGGGTCAAGAGTCCCCAATAAATCAGGTCTTGAAGATGAATCACCTTCAACAACAAGTGATGCAGTATCTACCGTAATATTTGCACGATTTACGTTATTCTTGAATGTAACAATACTACTACTTGTAGTAAGTCCTGACGTATCACCCGTAACCGTAATATTATATCTGTCAGCACCTGTATCGTCAAGTGCTTTACCACCATCGATAGTATCATTAAAATTAATTTTACCTGCATCCGTAGCGTTCAAAGTCAAAGTAGCACCTTTTGCCATATAAATAGCATTTTGAACCTTATTTGCACCTGTTTGAACATAGTTACCTGTAAAATTAATTTCACGATAAGTTGAATTTGTATTGATTGACAAATCAGAATCCGAATATATCGCACCACCTAAGGTTTTACCATCATTTGTTGAAACTACATAGTTACCGGTGAATGACGAATATATTGTAGGTGCAGAATTTGATGAAGATACAAAAATCGCACCACCGGCAGCATCACCTGCTGACGTTACCCCGTTATTGCTAAAACTGCCTGACAATTCTCCCACTAAAGAAGAATCCGTTGCCCGAATAGCACCACCGCTTGAAGTGCTTGCGTTATTCATAAAGGTTTGCCTACCTGAAAAGTTTATTGTAGAACCATTTGTTGCAGTAATAGCACCCTTTAAATTATTTCTAAATGTTGAACCTGTAACCAAAGCCGTTGACTGATCAAGTAATACCGCAGAACCAACAGAAGAATCATTTCTTGCGTCAGAAACCGATGCAGTACTAAGGTTTAATTCCCCTTTCTCAAGAGATATATTTGTATATTTCAACTGTGAACCATCATTAAATATTAAATTTGCACCGTCAACAGAATTTGATACATTAGCACCTGTCAGGTTACCCAGTGTATATCGCCCTGTACCTGCAACATTTAAGTTAAAGTAGTTATCAGCAGACTGAATCCCAGAGTTAGAACCACCCTCAATAGAATCAGTAATCGAAATTGACCCGCCACCTTGTAAAGTCAAAGTAGGATGAACCCCACCACTGCCTGCAGTTGTTTCAATATAGATTGCGTTAGGAGTGCTTGTTATAGTTCCTGCACTATCCTCTTTAGACATTGTGTTTCCGGAGAAAGTGACAACCTTTCCGTTTTCTGCCTCCAATGTCAAATCTTTTTGAGTATAAATAGCACCACCTAACCCAGGAGACAACTTACCCTGTGCGGTATTATCTTTAAAAGTAACGTTCTTCAACACAACAGGAGAGAAAGTGCTTGCTATATACAAAGCACCACCTTTTACCCCACCGGATTCAGAAGAAACTTTGTTTTCAGTAAATTGAGTATTTTCAATAGTTGCAGACCCCTTACCAAGATAAATAGCACCACCTAATATTGCATTTGTTGCAGCAGTAGAAGTGCCTGTGATAACAGAATTTGTAATACTTAAATAAGGGAGAGCCGTTGCCCCCGTCATATTAACAACAGCACCACTTGTAGTGCTGCTTGCAGCCTTAATGGATACATTCTCTATATATAAATTTGTTGCATTTGCAAGTTCAAACAAAGACCATTGCCCGTTAGCATTGATAATACTGGATGAACCAACACCTTTTACTGTCATACTTCCACCTGTACCTGACGGAGCAGATACACCCGAATTATCATGCACTTTATATTCAGATGGACTTTGAAACTCAAATACTTTCGTATTATCACTATCTCCTGAGAAATCCCACTTGTTCCACTCTGCAAGCATATCTTTATTATTATTAAAATTATAAGATAACACGTAATTTCTCAAACTGTTTATTGTTACTACGTTTACAGATTTTGTAATCGTACCTAAAATATCCGTTGAATATACATGTTGTCTTTGCTCATCTTGCCCTTCCTGTTTTACACTATCCCAAACCGAATCAGTGATTACCAAACCGACTTTAGATGTTTGAGGGACAGACAACAATGTGATAGTACCTGAACCAGTAAAACCTTCAAAATTATAGAATTTTATATTATCAATATTGAATACCGCTACTGCACTCGTACTCGGGGCTCCCGTTACATCCATCGTTCCTGTGCCTTGCCGAATTAAAATATTATCCGCAGTCTTACCACTTAGATCAATATCAATAGAAAGATTAATACTAGGCTTATTATAATAAGTTGATATGTCTTCACCAGTCATTGTAGTATATACAATACTATCGTCTAACAAGTTTGAATTTGGATTAATATACAAATGATCAAACTTATATGATGTATTATAAGCAGTATCTTGAGTATTTATACGAACATTCCGCAAACCATATCTCATGTTATTATACTCATAAGAACCTGATTGTGACGGAGCAAGAACTAAAGTAGATTCTCCGGTTGGATTAACTATAGACACTCTATTTTGAGCCCACTGTTGAGTAGAAGAACTTTCATAACCCCAGTTTGATATACTATTCAGGGTGTATTGAGAACTGCCTGTTGTATCTTGGAAAGTTGCAATCGAACCTGTTCCGTCAAATCTTACAACACCTTCCTTTATAGTACCACCTGCTGAATTAACAGTAAGATTTGAATTATTTTTCATTACCATACTGTCAAAATCAAATACATTGGTATCATCATTAATAGTAGCAATACCACCGTTATCAATAGACTTAACACCTGTAAATAAATTTGCAGAACTTGAAACTAAACTACCGCCTATTTGTTTATATGTTCCCTGATATTTATTATTTGCACCGGTAATTGTTAATGTATTATAGTTATTTATAAATTCAGTGGTAGGGTCATCAGAAACGATAAAATCCTGTTCAAGTGCTGAAGTTCCATAAGTATTATCCAAAGTAAATTTAGCACCATTTAATAACTCAACTTTACCCAGCCATTCATCACCTGAACCAAATGTTAGGCCTGTATTTGCAGATTTTGTTCCTATTTTCAACGTACCCGCAGAGGCTAATTTCCAATCAATAAGGCTCTGACCACCCTTAACAACCGCATCCTCATCTAAAATAAATTCTGAATTAGCGTTTATGGTAATCGTATTCAAACCCTTTGGATTAATCGTACCATTAACCTCGAACGTACCGTTATTATTCAAAATAGAAGAATTTGAAAGTGTTAAAGTAGCACCCTTTGTAATAAATGCATACGGCTCAACGGCAGATGATGTATCAATATTATTAATTATTCTTGAATTAACAAATACAGTACCGTCATAGCCCCTGCCGGTATTTGAATCAGTTCTGGTCCCTGTTATTAAAAGTCCCGGAATTCTGTCATCCCCCGAACCTTCACTTGAACCATTATTTATGGAAGCATTATTAAAAGTTACATCTTTTAAATTTACCTGACCTCCCTTGACTATAATATTATTCTCCAGACTGGTATTTTGGTTAACCTGACCTGCACTCAAATTTACCTGTCCGCCTTCGACCTGAATCAAACCGGTAATAGACATGTTGGCATTATTAACATTTACAGTGCCACCTGACACAGTCATCTTAGGAGTAGATGAAACATCGCTACCAGAGTAACCAAACAAAGTAGCCCCATCACCGCCAAAGGTTAATGTACCGCCTTCAACAGAAATATTTGTGTTGAAAGTAGAAGTTCCTAATACATCCACAACACCTGCTACAAACAGCCCGTTAGGACGTTCGCTTTTTTGGAAAGTTACTGAATTCAGCAAAGCAGTGCTTGCACCTGATACTGCCAGTGCATTACCATAATTGTTTTTAAATATTACGTCATTAAGACTTAATTTACCGCCACGAACATCAAAGACTGATGCATGAACAGACCTGTCAGGATAATAATTATTTTCCATCGCATCCTGAAACGTCACATCATGGACTTCGATTTCAGCATCTTCCGTATCACTCATATTAAACATTGCACGAGAAGTGCTGCCGTCACTACCACTTATCACAGCCCCTTTTATAGAATTATTACCGGAATCATAATTAATATACAATTTACCTGAGCCGGTTTTACCTGTTTCTTGGGTTATATTATATGTTTTTTGGTTATTTTTAAACAAGAAATACCTTGTAGCAAACCTTGAATCATCAACAGAAGAAGCCTGATTGATAGCAGCAAGGGTATCTTGCCTGTCTGCAACCTTTAAGATAAGACCTGCCCAGTTATTCGCAACATCAGTTGCCACCTCAAATTTTCTTGTAGCAATATTTGTATCAACATAAACTATTGGCGACAAACTTGTATTATAAGATTTATTTCTGATTTCATCAGTAATACCTAAAGAAAGTGAGCCGACACCGGCACCTGTAAATATTTTATACGTTGTATCGGAACTACTTTCCGTTGTACCGGAAATAGTAATATCATCGATAGTAAAATTCATGCCTGATGTTGAATTTAATATATTGAAATTATCGTAAGAATTATCACTTAAATTAATATCAATTTTCAGATTAGAACCTGCCGTAGATGTTGACAAATCAGCAAAAGAATAACTCTTTGCCCCGTCACCATTAACTGCCAACGATGTACCATCTAACAAATACTTATGTCTTGGGTATGATTGTTCAGACAACACTACGGTTGCATTTTTAAGAGCAATAGTATTTGCCAGAGAATTTGTACCTCCAAATGTTGCATTACCTAAAGTATAACTTGTAGGAGCAGAATCCGCAGGAGTACCAAATGTAATCATTGCACCATTTGCACTATCAGCGAAATGGAAATTTTGAGGTGAAATTTCACCACCTTGAGTAGTATTTACATTTAATTTGGCATCATTATCCAAATAAATATTTGTAAGATTTCTATTATACGCAGCACTTAAACCATCACCCTCCATATTAAGAGTCATAGTACCTGCTTTTATATCTTTGTTTCCTGCAAATAAATACGCACCTCTCTGAACAGTTATAGAAGAATCTGCACCTGTTTGTTCGTAAGTACCTGCAAAATTCTTCAAGTTTTGAGAATCAGCATCAACTGTATATGCGACATTAGCCGTATTATTGACTAACTTTCCGCCACCGGTCAATATACCTTCAAGAGTTCTGCTTGCGTTTGAACTCAAAGACGAACCCGATGACAAATTAATAGTACCGGACCAATTATCCTGACTATCAAGTGTAAACAAGCTGTCATTAAGGACATTCAAAGTACCAGCAATATTTAATATCTGACTTTGATCAATCGATGAACCAGCCATCAAATTCAAAGTTGCATCTGAAAATAAAGAAAGACTACCGCCACCGGAAATATGTGCATAGGTTGTTACAATACCACTTTCTATACTTATGGTAGAATTTGCACCACTATATACACTATCAGAACTTGTTGAAAAATTAACATCACCTAATATTCTTACATTACCTAAATTATATAATGCACCGCCATTAGTTGCGGTGTTACCCTCGAATGTAACATTACTCAATGTCATATTTGCACTGCCATTATTAAAAATTGCCCCACCGTTAGGAGATGTATTGTTCTTAAAGGTAGAATCAACAATACTCGCAGTACGCATATTAGAAATTGCCCCACCCTTTACTGTAGCAGGACCTTGTGCCTCATTAGCCGTAAATTCGGAATTTGAAACAGATAAAGTTCCATCGTTTAGAATAACACCATTAGAATCATTACCAATATTTTCGTAAATCTTTGCAGATTCAAGATTTAAAATTCCATCACCAAAAACATAAATAATACCTGATGCACCTCTACCATTTGTCACACCAACATTCTGTAAAGTTAAATTAGATGACGATTGGACAGCAAACAATTTTTTACCGGAGGCATCAATAATACCCGGAGTTTTTCCCAGAGCGGTATAAATAGTATATATACCACCCTGCATTGGGGACATCGACCCGTTAGAGATATAGATACTATTTTCCTTCATCTGAAAATTACCTGAACCGTCTGAGCCAAAATAATCTTCCATCTGATAGAGTTTATTATAGAATTGAGTAATAGTTACAGGGTTATCGGGGTCTGTATCATCAATATAAGAATACTTAAACTCACCTGTCGATGCACCTGCAACCTGTTGGATGACATTCATTAAATAAGAATAACCTTCATATATAGAGCCTGAATCAGGGGTAAAATGGAAATCGATAGGAGTAGAGTCACTAGAGGTAACACCAGTTTCACCGGCAGAAGGAGCGCCTAATTGCAACTCAATAGGGTCGGCATTAACTGTAGCACCAAAGGTTAAGCCGAACAAAAATAGTGCTGCTAAAACTGGCTTTATTAAGGTTTTCATGGTTTTATTCTTCATACTATTCCGCATAAAATCAACATACCTTAAGAATACGCATTCTCTGTGGCGTCCCACAATATACGCATCCATAATACATAAATTAAATTTAAGTCCTCTAAAACTCTATATAATACTCTATAATTATATTATATTGTATTGTCAATATTTTTTCAACCCGCCAAAAACCATGATTTTTAGATAAATAGTCTAAATATATGATTTTTATTGATATGTACTCAAAAAAAATTTTTAGGTACATCATTTCAATTCTTTAAAAAATATTTACAAAAATTAATATTTCTAAAAATCATGACCAATACCAGACATAGTCATGGTTTCAGAAATTAAAGATAATACTTAATTACTAAAAGAAAAATCAAAAAAATAATTCTTAAGAGTGATAAAAAATTTAAAAAAACAGTTTAACATAAAAAAGTAAGTTAGTTTCGTCTGAGTGTTAATTTAAGATTGCAAAAACATTATGTTATCTGGACTTGAGGAGTTACTAACTTACGCTTTTTATTTTTATACATAAAAAAATCGGGTATCCTGTTAAGGACTACCCGATTTTTAATTTCGCTATTAAAGAACTACTTTGTTGCTTTTTTAATATCTTCAGTAATATCAGCACCACCGTAAAGAACAGCACCCTTAACTAAAACGATAGAATAACCGTTTGCTTGTGCATTTTTAGCGATAGCAGCACCAATTTTAGCATCGATTTTTGTTGATTCTTCATAAAGTTCTTTTCTTTGAGTATCAACTTTTGCTTGTAATTCTTTGTTGTACTTTTGAGTCAAAGATTCTTTTTTAGCATCAGTTGTTTGTTTTTCAACATCTGCTCTTGCTGCTTCAACCCAAGTTTTCAAAGCTTCTGCTTTCTTTTCTTGTTTTTCTTTTAAAGCCTTAACTTGACTGTTGTTGTTAATAACTTGAGCAACATCAACTACTGCGATTGAAGATGCAGGTGCTGCTGTTGTTGCAATGTTACTAATACCAAAACCTAAACCTAATGCTAATGCAGCAATAGATAATACCTTAACTTGTTTTTTCATAAATCAATATCCTTTCCACATACTCTCACTATGTAATACTTATTCTCTTAACATTTATTATATACATATAATTTAAAAAATATCAAGAAAGTTACAAAATATTACGGATTTGTCATGTAATACACTTAATATTATACACTATCGAATAATTTGGGCAAGTTTTTTAAACGGGCTTAATAATTTTCTTTTAAAAACCTTTGATTTTAACTCGTTTGTATCAAGGACATGACCTGATTTGTACTCTCTGATTTCGTTATATGAACCGGATGGAGATTGGACTATATAAGTAGAATAATTTTTACCTGCTATTTGTTGTTTTGAGGTAATATTATTATACAGTTTACCCCCAAGGCATCTTGTGACAGGTCTGTTAAAAGTTTCGGTAGTGCGAATAACCTTGTCAGCCTGAACATAAGACACGTGAGAGGAATTACACCCGTCAAGAAAATAAACTTGTTTTCTCATATTATCGCCGTCAATCACATCCCTAACAGAAGCCCCTAAAATATCCTTATAAGTTTTATCACCAATATTTAATTGTTGAGGATTGTTATAATTATTCATTTTAGAAGATATTAAATGACACACGACAGGGGTACTCCTTTTTAATAAACACTGTATTCAAATAAATTACCCTAATAAATTAATTTGCTAGTGAGATAAAGAAATATTAATAAATGTAAATCTTAAAAACAAGGTAGCAAATTTTTTGGTTTAGATACGTTATAGCAAGCGTAGGTAAATTAGAGAATATAATAATAAGGTTATTTACAATGAAAGTTGAACACACTAATCCGAATATAATAGTTTCAACATCAAGAAAATCTAACTTTAAAGCGGGCAAACATGATGCTTTAGCACCTTTAAAAGCGATTGAAGAAGATGAAACCAAATATAGCAAGGCAGTATCAGTTGGGGCTATTGCTGTTTTAGCAGGATTAGGATTTGCAATGTTGCACAAAATAAACAGCCTTGACATTGTAGGTAAAAAACTATTGCCACCTAAAGCAAAACAAATCAATATGCCGACAGCGCATGGCGGACCGTCTATTGATATAACAAAAGGGGAAACCGCTATTGCTGATGCTTGGAACGGATACATTAGTGATATAGAAGAGCGTGTTCAAAAAAAACACGTACAGATTAAAAATTTATATAATCAAATATTCAACAAAAACTCTGCGCAACTTGACAAATACGAGGCAATCGCTGACGAAAGGCTTGCAAGCAACACAGGTCGCCGCTTTGTTCAGTGCGCATAAAAAAGATAAACACTAAATAAACTCTATGAATTTAAAATACTAAATCGCAAATCAATCAACAATAAAAAGTCGGGTCACAAACCCGACTTTTATATATTTAATCAATAAGAGCCTTTGCTATTTTGTAAAAATCTTTCATTCGCTCCGGATGCTCAAGTAATATACGCTCTATTTTTTCACGCAGATAATCATTGGAGTTTAAATGTTCATAACTAAATACTTCAACAAAATTAGAATCGAGCACCTGCAATATTTTCTCAAGTGTAGAAAATAACGGATAATTTCTTCCACGAATTATATTACTCAAAGAACTTGGTTCAATATCAACTAATTCCGAGAGTTTTTCCTGACTAATACCTTTTCTGTTAATCAATTCTTTTAATCGTTTACCCAAAAGTTTTTTATTATCCATAATTCACCCTCATATTAAAGGTTAAAACATATTTACCTTATTTAAAATAACTTTATACAAAATTAATAGGGTTGAAATATGGTATAAAATAAATTATAATAATTTTATACTGTATTTTTTCACAAATATTAGTGCCTATGTGAATTTAAAAAATTGAATACTACACTTTATTAAAGGAGAACAAGAATGGCTAAAAAACAATGGTATGAAACTTTGACAGAACAAACCGTATTTGAAAACGGAGTTTTCAATGCGCCGAAGAAGAATAAAAACGACAGATTTGTCATAGACGGTGACAGTGTTGTTATCAATTCTAAAGGGAATAGAGGTAAAGATGTGCTTGCCTTTAAAAACCTAGGTTTGACATCAGTAAACGACATAAAGACGAAACTTTCTTTTGAGCAAAGTTATACCATTAATATTCTTGGCGAAAAGGAATATGGCAAAGACCTTATTATCACCGTTCTTGATGAGTTTGGCGAGCCGACAGAACAAACAGTAACCATTCAAAACTATTTTAAGAAAACAAACGGAAAAACAACATCATCTCCTGTTAAATATATAGAAACAAAGACAGAGGGCGGAGCAACTGCTTATATATCCATTGTTGACTCAGGTCTAATTGATTACAGAGAAGATATGGTCTTGGCTAAAAAAGGTACTTTGAGTGGTAGTGCATTCAGCGATAATATGATAGGTTTTATCAAAAACGATACCTTAAAAGGCGGAAAAGGTAATGACGTTTTGTACGGTAATTTAGGCAACGACAAACTATCAGGCGGACAAGGTAACGATACTTTTATTTTTGATACATACTCAAAAGAAAACAATATGACAGGTAATACTGAATATTATGGTTCAGGCAAAGATACAATTACTGATGCTAGATTAGGTGATGTTCTTGAGTTTAAAACATCAGGGATAGAGCAACTTGATTGTAAGAAAGTTAAGAACAATCTTGTAATCACATATTATGATATAAGCGATAAAAAAAATACGACCACAGAAAACACTGTGACTATCAAGAATTATTTTAAGACAAAGGCTGAAAACAGAGTAAAAGATATTGTTGCATTAAATTTAAACGGCAATTTAACACATTACACATTTGATGCTACCGGTAATGTTGTTAATTTACACGATGAAGAAGATGCAATTATAGATAGAGAGGGATGGGCACAGCGCAGAACTGAAGTAGAAGAAGAATGGCGTCAGGCAAAAGAAGCAGAAGAGGCTGCAAGACAAGAGATTATTGATAAATATCCTCAAGTAGTTGAACAACTTGCTGAAACTGAAGAAACACTGGAGGAAAAACAAACAGAAATAACCACTTTGAACGGAAAAATCAATACACTTGAAGGTGAAAAAACAACTCTTGAAGGTCAAGTGACCGATTTGCAAGGTCAAATTACTACTAAAGACGGGCAGATTACGACTTTAACAAATGAAAAGACCGCTCTTGAAGGTC
>CAMHDG010000004.1 GCA_946183815.1 uncultured bacterium
CATTGTGCTATCGCCAACTTGCATAACATTAACGATATGCCCTACACCTAACTGTGAATGGAATACCCTTTCACCCTCTGAAAAGAAATAATCAATAGGAGTGTTCTTTTCTGCCTCACGCTCCTGTGCTAACTTTTCCTGTTCTTCCTGCAAACGCTTGCGTTCTTCTAATTTTCGTTTCATCGGGTTATTCTCAAAAAACGCTTTTACTCTTTCCTCATCACGTTTCTTATGAGCAGCAGATTTTACCACCATCGCTCTTGCAGGGGTTCTGTTTGATAGTCGTTGAGGGCTTCCTAATTTTTTTGCTCCGCTTGAGATAGTTCTGTTACTTTCATAATTACTTGAAACTCTTTGTGGGTTACCCAGTTTTTTTGCACCTCTTGAAATTGTATTCCCGCTTGAATATCCGCTATAACCACTCTCATTTTGACGTGATTTTATTGTTCTTACTGCGTTTTCAAATGTTGTACCCCTTGTGTGAGAATTAGAAGCAACTTCTTCTAATAACTCATAAGGAATTTCACTTATAAACCTGCTTGGATTGTAGTATTTGTATTCACCCCACATCTGACGGCGTTTAGCACTTGTTATATACAACTTTTCTTCAGCACGTGTCACACCTACGTACATAAGGCGTCTTTCTTCTTCAAGCCCTGTTTTCTCCTGAATACTGCGTAAACTTGGAAAAATCCCCTCGTCAACCCCTGCCATAAAAACTATTGGGAACTCTAACCCTTTTGCAGCGTGTAGGGTCATTAAAGTAACAGTGTTAGAAACATCCTCCATACTGTCTAAATCAGACACAAGAGAAACCTGCGCCAAAAACTCACCCAACACATTATCAGGCTCATCTGGAGTAAATTCACTTGCAACATTCACTAACTCTTGCAAATTGTCTATTCTTGCTAAATCTTCTTCCGTATTTTCTGATTTTAACTCTCTCAAATATCCGCTTTTTTCAAGTACAATACTCAAAAATTCATTAAGCGGATACCTTCCGTTAATCTCCTGAAAATTTTCTATTAGTCGGGCAAAATCCATAAGTTTTACCTTGGTTTTTGCCTGAATAAACTGTTCTTCCTCAATATTTTTTATTGCCTGATACAGACTATAATCATTCTCATCTGCAAAATCTTGCAAATGTCTTATAGTAGTATCACCTATCGCACGTTTTGGAACATTGATAATACGTTTCAAACTTTGGGAGTCATTCGGGTTATAAATAAGTTTCAAATAGGCAAGTGCATCTTTAATCTCTTTACGGTCATAGAATTTAAGTCCGCCATATATTCTGTACGGTATCCCAAGAGAAATACAAGCCTCTTCCAGTGAGCGTGACTGGGCATTCGTTCGATATAAAATCGCAAATTGATTGTAATTTGCAGAAGTTGATTTAATTGTTGACGCAATAAAATTAGCCTCGTCAGCATCGTCATCTGCTTCATAATAGGTAATTCTTTCCCCTTCACCTTTATTTGAATACAAAACTTTATCTACCCTTTGTTCATTGTTTTCAATAATTGAATTTGCAGCATTAAGAATTTTAGCGGTTGAACGGTAATTTTGTTCTAATTTTATTAATTTGCAATCCTTAAAATCGTGCTGAAAATTCAATATTATTCTAAAATCAGCACCACGCCAACTGTATATTGATTGGTCAACATCGCCCACCACACACAGCGAACGCTCTTTTGGAACATCGTCAGAGTTATTTGTATATAGTGCTTTTACAAGATTATACTGGGCAGGGTTAGTGTCTTGAAACTCATCAACTAAAATATGTTCAAATCTTTTATAATATTTTTCTCGGACTTCAGAGTTTTGTTCTAACAAATTCACACAAAGCATCAGCATATCGTCAAAGTCAATAGCGTTGTTATTATTAAGAGTTTTTTCATAATCGTCATAAATTTGCGATATTCTCTGTGATTTAAAATCTCTTGCATAAGTTGCGAAGGTATAAGCATCCTGCATCTTATTTTTGGAATTAGAAATAACCGCCTTAACAAGTTTAGGTTGATACATTTTTTCGTCAAGGTTTAATTTTTTTATAGCCTGCTTTATGACAGCCATAGAATCTTGTTCATCATATATAGTAAAGTTTTTATCCAGTTTCTTCCCTGACTGAAACTCATATTTATCAATATCTTGCCTTAATATTCTCCCGCAAATACTGTGGAAAGTTCCGACCCACATATATTTAACGACATCTTCGCCTAATATTTTAGAAAGTCGCTCTTTCATCTCTTTTGCAGCCTTGTTAGTAAAAGTTACTGCTAAAATTTTACGTGGACTAACCCCATTTTGAACCATATACGCAATACGGGTTGTAAGAACCTTTGTCTTGCCGCTGCCTGCACCTGCCAGTATTAAAACAGAACCTTGTGTTGATTTCACAGCAGCCAACTGTTCATTGTTGAAATTTTCTAAAATATTTTTCATTACCCTTCCCAAAATCTGATTTTTGTGATATTATAAACAACATACACTAAAAGTACAGATATTGCAATAATAGTTAAAGGGTAATAAAATATGATAGATATTAAAAATATGGCAGAAGGCGAAGATTCAAAACAAAGTTCAATAATGGTTCCGTTTGACGATAAACCGATTGCGGTAGAAGGCTCTCCTGATACAGTTGACGAGTTATCAATGGAATTAGCGACAATCAAGCAGTCAGCCAAAAGAATTGCTATCATAGGGTCAAGAAACCTTGCAATCACACACCAGCAAATTATCGAAACATTAACAACGGCACTTGTTATGCAAGGTAATACAATTATTACATCAGGTGGTTCATACGGTACGAATGCGGCAGCAATCAGAGGTGCTATGAAATCTAATCCTGAAAAATTGAAAGTTATTTTACCTCAAACTATCGGACAACAACCTAGTGATGTTCAAAACCAACTTATAGGTGTTCCTAATATCATAGAACACGCAGACAGAGCAATGATGACACTTGCAGATGCTTCAAGAGTTTGTAACAGAGAGATTATTGACGACTGTAACCAGTTAATCTGTTTCTTATCTCATACAAGTAAAACTCTTCAAACTGCTGTTGAATACGCTGAAGAAACTCATAAGGTTGTTACTATCTTCTATCTTGACTAATGGTAAAGCCCTTTTTACCTTACCTTTTGTAAATTTAATCAAGATATCAGGATATAAAACATGGATAAAATAAAACAACTCACAAGCAAAAATCAAAGTGAATACGAGCCGGTAGCAAGAGAAATTATTGACGGGGCTGATACAAAGTTGTTTGAAGAACTTGTATCTAAAGATGATTTTCTTTTTGATTTTGTGAAATCGAATGTTGCGAAACGTCTTGAAAATGCCTGCAACAAAAACAATTACAAGAATTTACTTAAATTCTTAAACATATATTCACCATATTATGAAGATTTTATTACCTCAACCCTCGCTCAATTCGGGGATAATGAAATCAGTAATATTATGCTGGACAAATTTAAATCAGGGACTGTCGCAGAAAAAACCTACGCAGCAGGATTTTTCTCATACGTGGAAGAAGAGAGAGCACTTCCACTGTTAAAGGAATACGCTTTTAGTGACGAGGCTTCACTGTCCGAAAACTGTGCAAGAGCCTTATCAAGATTAAACAATACAGATGCTTACGATATGGCAATCGAGAAACTGAAATCCGATGACGACTTTGAAAAAATGACTGCAGCAAATTTCCTCGTTGCATATCAGGATAAAAGAGCACTTAAACCTCTTTTTGATGCTATGAAAAATTCTAAAATGTCTGAAAATATTGCAGAACTTATCCCATATCTTGCGCCATTACCTGATATGCTTCAAACAGAATACAGCGAAGATGCTATCTTAACCTTTTGCTATATAATAAACGGACTTGTTGAACTTGTGCCTGTGTCACAGGTTATTACTTTCAGAATTTACGAGTTTGTTGAAAAGATGCTTAAAGGCTCACCATCAGGCGCATCTGCAGTTGCTCTTTTTCTAGCAAAAGATAAATTTAATATGATAACCGAAAATGAAGAATATTTATTTGACGAAGATAAAAACACCAAAAATGAGGTTAACGATATAAAGAATTTGCTCAACAACGCAAACCTGTATCCGCTCACATCTTTCTTATACGAAGAATTATTTGAAGAAAGTGATTTTATCTTCTTTGTACTGGAAATAATAAGAGATGAAGAAAGTTTAGTATCTCTTTTAAGCGGAGAAAACCAAACAGTAATTATCAAGGTTATGGAACTGTTAAAATCTCAAAACCTTTTGAAAGACGAATACAAACAACTTGCACTTTCAAAAATTACTGATGAAAACCTAAAGGTAGTTGCTAATGCCCTTTAAAATTAAGCAACTTGATTAGAATTATTAAAATCTCTTAACCCTAAAACCCAGTTTTCTGTTTGTTGCATGGTTTTATCGGCAATTTCAGTAGGAATACCTGCGTGATGAATATTAGGAATTAAAGAAGATGCATAATATTCAATAGGACGAGGGTCATCATCGTCTGTATCGTTGCAGATAAACAACAAGTTTCCCTTATCATCGACTCTTGAACCTGTGATTGTTATTTCATGCCCGCCGTTGATTTGTCTGTTTTCGTCAGTCATAGTGTAACCGATTATTATGTGATGACCTTTTGATAAAGTTTCTAATAACTGATTTTTAACGGTTTCATAATCAGCCTCATAACCTATTACTCTTTGGTTATCGTCAACTTTTTGATAAGTCAACGACTGATTCCATAAATGTTTTTTCAAAATCAATGAGTCCTCTGTCCTCATTTGAGAACTTACCGCCTCTTTTATCATTCAGAGTATTGTATGATTGTTGAGAGCCAACATTCATAAAGGTTGATTGCATTAAAACATCGATTGGAGAACGCTCAAGATTGTCCTGATATTTTTCTTGAATTTGTTCTCTTATTATTGCGTTTTTATCCGGGGCAAGAGTTATTTTAGCATTCTTAAAATCTTTTGCTTCGTACGGGATTTCAAAGGCATCTAATAACCAGATAGCGTCTAAAGTTTTTTCTGACAAACTGTCTAATTTGATAGTCTTATCCACAGCCATCCTTGGAGATGTTAAACCTTCGGCAAACCTTGCGAACTCAGCAGGGTTTCTGGATGCAAGGTTAAATTCTTCACTTGCTGCAACACAACAACCCGAAAACATTTCATCTAATTCATAATCAACAACTTTTCTATCAATTAGATTTTTAGACTTGTTTGTAATTCTGTCAATAACTTCAGGCTTATACTCTTGAGGAATATCACCAAACCTTTGGGTTATAATATGAGGGTTTGCAATAGTTTTAAGAGTATGTTTTAACAAAACATCAGGATTCATCCCTTCTGCTCTTGGAGTGGTCACCATTTTATAAAGATTTTCTAATGTTGTTGACTTATCATTAGAACCATCTTTTAAAAGAGTGCCGTTTTTTAACACCATATTCAAGGTTTTGTATTCATTCTTCTCTTCTTTTGTTGACAAAGATGTTCTGAAACTGACATCAGGGGTTGAACCTCTGAAAGATGGTGATGTTGAGTATGTATTGTAATTTGAATAAGCAGTACCTTGTGTCTGTCTGTCTGATTTTACAGAGGACACATTGTAGTTTGGTATTACACTGTTTGAATACACACTTAACATACTTATATAAAAACCAAAAATATAAAAAAATTGCCTTTTATCAATAAATTTGTTACTCTTTATTAAGAGGGGGTAAATGGGGTAAATGGGGTAGCGTAAATAATTATTAGCACCCAAATACAGATATCTACCATATCTATTCACTAAAAACATGAAATACAAAAAACTAAAAAAAGAACAATTACTAATATCTATAGACAGGCTTACAAGGTTTAAACCGACAGAAGAAAAATATTTAAGGGTTTTCAAAGATATTATTATCTCTAATCTGATAGAGCCAAAACTCAAAAAATCGGAATTAGAGAATATGGATTATTCTAAAATCAGAGATTATGCAGTTGAAATATTCAACAATTCTCTTGACGAAAAAACAGAAGATTTCTCAATAAACGAAAAGTTAAAAGAATACGAAAACACCCTGTTTATAAATGATACCTCGGTTCAAGATTTATTAGACAACCGGTTAAACTACACCTCTGCAACAAAACTTATTGATGACTCAACAGAGGTGCAAAACCTCAAATGGCTGAAAAATATCACTAATGAAAACATAAAAGAATTAAGAAAGAACAAAAAGTTTTTATTCCCGATAGAAAAAGTAATCATAGCAGAGGGAATAACCGAAGAGATACTTCTTCCAAAGTTTTCTGACATATCAGGTTACAACCTTGACGAAAACGGAATAAAAATCATTGCTGCAGGCGGGAAAAACCAAGTAGTCAAACTGTATTACAAACTTTGCGAAGAATTAAAACTGCCTATTTTTATACTTTTAGATAAAGATGCAGAAAGCAACGAGGAACTCATAAACACAAAACTACGAAAGCAAGACGAGGTTTATTTACTTCATAGTGGAGAGTTTGAGGACTTGTTACCTAAACAACTTATTGTAAAAACAGTAAATAACGAGTTTAAAAATTTTCTCACGATTACAGAGAACGACCTTGATACAGGCATGTCAACCGTAAAAACATTAGAGGAACTTTTTAAGGAAAAATGTTTGCACGAGTTTAAAAAGGCAGAGTTTGCCCAACAAATAAAAGGGCAGGTTCGCTCAACAAATGACGTTTCGCAAGAATTAAAAGATATAATTAATGAAATAAAGAGTTTTTAAATTGATGTTATTGTTTATATCCGCCAATTATGATATAATCAACATATTAAGAAGAGGAATTTATTATGGCAAATATTGTAATTTATTCAAAAAACAGAGAAAATCCTCTGGTAACAATGCTCGCAGATATTGATGAAACATCAATCAGGGTTGAAGACGGCTCTATTATGAGAGAGTTTTCAATGCTCAATCCTGCACTTATAATTGTCGATGAGGTAGATAATTTATCTGACATCCTTATGACAACAAAATTCACTTGCCCAATATTGTTTGTAGGGGATAGATTTAACACCATTGTAAGGGCAGAAGGCTACGATTTCATATCAAAACCTGTTAATCAGGAAGAACTTGTTACAAGGGTAAAGGCTCTGTTAAAAATCAGTTATTACAAAGACAAAATGACAGAGGTAAGCACAACAGATGAACTTACGGGTCTGCATAACAGAAAATTCTTGCAGGAAGCACTTGAATCAGAAATTTCACGTTCAAGAAGATACAAAACCAAAGTTTCCTGCATATTGTTTGACCTTGACTACTTTAAAGCAGTTAACGATATGTATGGTTATGAATGGGGCGATATTCTTCTCCGTAATATTGCAGGCATGCTTGATGTATCAGTCCGTAAGGAAGATATTGTTACCAGATACGGTGATGAAGAATTTTTGTTAATCTTACCTGAAACCTCAGAAGATAACGCATTTATCTATGCTGAACGATTTAGACGTTCAGTTGAAAAAATGGAATTTATCCCTGCAGGCGAAGAAGAAAGACACCCTATCACCATATCAGGTGGTATCGCAACTTTCCCTTGTATGGAAAATGTACATGAAGATGCGAACACTCTTATAAGATACGCAGAACACGCACTTTACAACGCAAAACACAGAGGTCGTAACAAGATTGTTCAATTCTCTCAAATCAACCTTGATTATAACTAATAAAAAAACATCACATAAAGAAAAACGAGGATTTCATCCTCGTTTTTTTATTATAAATTATTGTTAAAAAATTCCCCGAAACATAACAAATTCTGCCGAAAATAATACTTTATATTAGTGAAGGTAGTGTTATGCAAATAGTAAATAATTTATTAAAACCGATATCAAAAGGATTAGTCAGTGGTTGCAAAACCGTTGTCAACACTTCTATTGAGAGCAAGAACACTGCCGAACGGGCAGGAAAACTGCAACATTTAACCCCCACGCAAATAAATATTGCAAAAGGAAAAGGACTTATCAACGGGGCTTTTAAACCCTTAATTGATGGGTTAACCGATATGTCACCTAACTTTCAGACACTAATAAACACCTATAAAAAAGTACAGCGCAATATGAAAATTGCAGTAAATAAAGCAGTTGAAGAAAACCCTGATGCCTCAAAAACAAAAGCAAAAATTCAGGGAATAAAAAAATCTAAACTCGTAGTAAAAAGTGCAATAAATGAAATTGTCGGAATAAACGATATTGACGCAGCAATAGAAAAAAGCGGAGAAAAAGCAGGAATAAAAGAAACAGGAAAAGCAATGGTAAGACTAACCTCATCACTGTCACTGTTTATAGCAGGGAATTTTGTTCCTATTCCGGGGATGAGCGGAGTAGGGTGGATTGCAGGCGAAAAACTTACGGAATTGATATTAGGAAAACCGTTCACAAAACAGGCAAAAAATATATTACCTAAAAAATAAAAGATGCCGGAAGGGTAAATAAAAGAAATTAGATAATATATGTTATGTATTTAGTCCGGCACCTAAAATAATTCTATTGGTCTGATTCCCTATGCTTATCAATAAGTTTTTCAAAATCAGAAGGCTTAACGCTCTGGATAAAGTCTTTAAATTCCTCTGCTTCCTCTTCATCACGTGCAGAGTCTGTTGAAACGGCACCATTCATAAGAACATTCGCAGTCACATAAATAGGAGCATCTGCTCTCATAGCAACTGCTATTGCATCTGATGGTCTTGAATCAATCACAAGTTCCTTATCTCCATCGGTTAAGTAAATTGTTGCATAATATGTTTCTTTTTCTACATCATTAATTTCAATTTTTGAAATAGTAAAACCTGTTTTCTTCACAATATCAACGACTAAATCATGAGTCATAGGTCTTGTAACAGAAAGTTTTTCAATCTTACGGATAATAGCACTGGCTTCGGCTGAACCTATCCAAATAGGCAATGCTCTGCGGTTGTCCAAGTCGTGCAGGACAACTATCGGAGAACCCGACCTTGTATCTAATGCGATACCCATAACCTTCATTTCTATCATCTTATATATTATCCCTAAGTCTTTTAGTCGTTTGTATGATAATTATACCATAAATAAATTTTGTCAACAATTTACCACTCAAAGAATATGTATTATAATAACCTTATAAATGAGGGATATATAATGAAGAAAATCTGGCTTACAATATTACTTATGACACTTGTATTTGCATCTCTGAAAGTTAGCGCAAATACGAAAGGAATAATAACAATGGATACAATAGAAAAAATCAAACAACCGTCTGTGGCAGGTACTTTTTATACAGCAGATAAAATCGCACTTGAAAAACAAATAACGGAGTTTAAGAAAAACAGCAGAAACACCTATAAAACGCCAACAAGAGCGGTTATTGTACCTCACGCAGGGCTGGTGTATTCAGGCAGACTCGCCTGCGAGGGAATAAGTCAGTTAGATAAAAATATCAAAAATGTATTTATCTTTGCGCCCGCTCACAGAGTTGCTATAGACGGACTCGGTACAACAAGTTATGATGCCTGGAGAACCCCGCTTGGTGATATTAAAGTTAATAAAGCAATTACTCAAGAACTCATAAATAATTTCGGGGTCAAAATAACAGACAATGCTCTAGCACCGGAACACGCAATAGAGGTTGAATTGCCATTTGTTCAAACTGAATTGAAAAACGTAAAAATAATACCTGTTTTAATGGGAAATGTTGAACCTGATAAGGTTTACAAAATAATCTCACACTATTACAAAAACAAAGAAAACGGGTTTATAATATCCTCTGATTTAAGTCATTATCTACCTAACGACACCGCAAAAAAGGTTGATAACTATACGGCGCAACATATTGAAGCATGCGTAAGTGACAATTTCACACACGAACTTGCCTGCGGGGCAACAGGAATTTTAGGACTAATGAAATTTGCACAGGAAAATAACTATTCGCTCATAAGAATTGATATGTCTAATTCAGGAGCAACAACCTTTGACAATAACAGAGTTGTAGGATATGGAACGTGGTTTCTGTATGAGGGTGAACGAAATGAATTTATAAAAGAAAATTATTCCGATTTTATACTCAATCTCTGCAGAGAGTCAATAAAAACAAGAAAAATAAAATCTTCTGAAATAGAATATCCGCAAGTATTGTCAGAATTTGGGGCGGTATTTGTAACACTTGAAAAGAACGGAAATCTACGTGGATGCATAGGTTCAATTATTCCACAACGACCACTGATTGACGACATAATAATAAATGCACAAAACGCAGCCTATTCTGATCCCAGATTTAATCCTGTCGATAAATCAGAAATAAAAGACTTGTCTATCGCAGTTTCGCTTCTATCAGTTCCTAAACCAATGAAATTTAAAGATGAACAAGATTTACTCAACCAAATAAGACAAAATATTGACGGAATAATAATACGAGATGGGAACTATCAGGCAGTTTATCTGCCGTCAGTCTGGGAGCAAATTCCAGATAAAAAAATGTTCTTAAACTCTTTAAAAGTAAAGGCAGGCATGTCTGCCGACCATTTTTCCAAAACATTTGAAGCCTACAGATTTGAAACATCATATATAAAACAATAAAATATGACCAAATTTGTCATGGCAGTAAGTTATCATAATAAAAAGTGAGGAAAATATGAAAAAACTATTTTTATTAATTATTAGTATTACAATACTATCCACACCCGTATTTGCAGACAGGATAAACTACGGATACAACGCACATGGCAAATATGCACCAACCTCCTACGGTTCAAGCAGGATAAATTACGGCTACAATGCCCATGGTCAATATGTTCCAAAATCTGTCGGAAATCAAAGAATTGAATACGGCTATAACGCTCATGGTCAATATGTACCTAAATCATACGGCACTCAAAAGGTAGAATACGGCTATAATGCCCATGGAGAATACGTACCTAAATCAATAGGCGGACAAAGAATAGAGTACGGCTACAACGCTCATGGAGAATATGTACCTAAATCAGTTGGAGGGCAACGTATTGATTATGGGTATAACGCTCATGGAGATTACGTAATAAAAAGTATAGGTAACTAAAATTATGACTAAATTAGAGATATTTCAAGGAATTGCCTATACTCTATAAAATTCTGAAAATGTGTTCCGCATGACATACTTTTATTTCCTTTGCCCTTTTAATCACGCAGACTCGCAAGATTGTTAACCTTCCAGCGTTCTGAAAAATTCTTCATTTGCATTGATTGTATCTTGTGATGCTCTTACAGAATAAGTTGGTTTTGTCGAGAAAACGTGATATGCAATTCGTTGAATATCCTCTTTTGTCAAAGAATCAATCATATCATACTGTTTATTCAAATCATCCAGTCCGTTTACAGATTTCAGCCCTGATGACAAAGCAATAACAGTATTTGTCTGACCGTCACCTGCCTCTAATAACTGACGTTTTAAACCTAATTTTGCCGATTCAAATTCCTTATCGGTAAATTCACCATTAACAATTTTTCCAATCTGTCTATGAAAACCCTCTATTGATTTTTGAACATTATCATAACTCTTCAAATCAGGACTGTCAGTAGTGGTGAGAATACTGCAGAACAAAATTCCGCTTCTGTTTGACGACTTTATAAGAGATGATTCAACACTATACGCAAGTTTCTCTTTTTCTCTCAAATTATTAAACAATCCTGTATCATCCCCTCTGCCCAATATTGAGTTCATAACAACAAGTGCAGTATAATCTTTCGGGTCTTGACTCATATCAAACTTATAAGCCTGAATAATATCTGCCTGTGCAGTGTTTGCAACATCTTTTATAACCTTACTCTTTTGGATAGGGCTGTAATCATTAAACAGTTTTGGTTTATTTTCGGCAAATAAAGGCATTTGTTCTAATTCGTGAGTAACAACATGTTTTATTTCAGGATATTTTTCCATCGGTAAACTTGCAGAGAATGTCAACGCACCATTTTTGAGCAAATACTGATGCAACCCCATTACCTCCGCAAGAGAAACATTATCAATATTATTCAATATATCCTGTCTTGAATATCCTCTTGGAGATTTAGGGAACAACGTATTTTTTGCATTATCAAGTGCATTTGGTTGTTGGGTCAACAATTCTACCTTTACGTCATTTTTTGCCTTTTCAAAAGTTTGTCTTGAAAAATCAGGGTTTAAAAGTGAATTTTTCATAATACGCAGTGCAACAGGAAGATTTTTTGCAGGCACTTCTGCCTCATAATACATATTCCCGCTTGATACACCTGAAAAAGCATTTATATTATTCTTGTCAACGAGAGTAACTATCTCGTTATTACCTTTTATCATTATCTGTTCTAAAACATCCATTACCCCAGGGTTAACAAATGCCGGAACATTATCCGTAATATGTGCGGAAAAAACTGCAATATTGTTTGTTGAATTTGACAGTGCCATCTCGCAATTATTATTCAACTTGAATACTTCGGTATTACTAACATCTAAAGGTATTTTTTCAGTCTTAACCAAGGAATGAGAACCCGTAAAACTTATTGATTTAGCCTGTCTGTGATTTGTTTTTATCTCATCAGGTGAAACTTTATCAGGGTGAATTACCGCTATTGATACCTTGTTTAAATCGTAATATTTTTTACAGGCATTAACTAAATCTTCAGCGGTCATATTGTCAATAATCTTTATTGCATCAACACATTCATCAATATCACCCGATAAAGAGTTTCTGCCTATCATATAATTCAGACTTTCCATATCATCATATCTTTTTTCATATTTCATTTTCATGCCTGTTTTTAGAGTTTCCATCTCTTCATCACTAGGCGGAGTGAATTTTGAAATAATATCATAGATAGATTTTAAAGCAGGTTCAGAATTTGCCTCTGTTGTAGTATAAGTCAGAGTCATTAACACAGGATCATTTGAAAGTGTTCTGAATTTTTCGGTAGAAGCCTCAACCTCAACATTATACGGTTCAAGTGCTGCCGTTGCTTTTGAATGTTTTTTATTAAACAATAAGTGATTTAAAGCCGATAATTCGATATTTGATTTTGCATCATTATTTGCAGGGCCGTTAAAACATAACACACCTGTCGTGCCAACTGCTTTTTCAGAAATTAAATCTTTTCTAACAGGCGATTGAACAGGGTTCAACGGTTCAATCCGTCTGTCAGGGTTGTTAGGATTTTCGCCCCTGAAATGTTTTGCAATAATCTTTATCGCTTCGTCAGGGTTCACATCACCTGTTACAACTGTTGACATATTTGCAGGGAAATAATTATTCTTGTAATAATCCATAACCTTTTTGCTATCAACATTCAAAATATTATCAACCGTTCCCGCAACAATGTCAGGAGAGGTTGTATGAATATTATACAGATTTTTTATTGCTGTATTCATAGCAATAGTATCAGCCATATCGCCATACATATTAATCTCTGAAGTGACAGGTCCATGCTCTTTTTCAGTCATTGCATCAGACATTTCAAGATTATTCATCATTGAGGACTGCATCTTAACAATGGTTTCAAAATCATCCTCGTTAAACTGCGGAATTGATATTGTATAGTTAGTTTCGGCAAAATTAGTCGATGCGTTTGTATAACCGCCCATTTCAGACACTTTTCTAAACACATCTCCAACACCCAGTTTCATATAACCGTTAGTACCATTTGTTCCGTTGAATGCCATGTGCTCGCAGAAGTGACTTATTCCCCTCTCTTCATCTTTCTCATTCATAGAACCTGTATTAACATAAGTATTTAAGACAGTATTAGCGCTGACTTTAGGGGCAATATAAACCTTTTGTCCGTTGTTCAGTTTGTAACAATGTATGTTCTGCCCGTTCGATAAAGTTTTAACACCTAACTTTGTATAACCATTAGGAACAGACACATTAAAGTCAGGAGTAACATTTGGCATTTCCACCTGATTTTGTTTTATTTCATCAGTATTCACACTAACTGATGCAGGGGTACTATTACCTCCGACTCCACTCGTTCGAATATTGTGTTTAAAATTTTCGAGATATGAATTATTATAACTATACATATAAAATCACTTCAGTCTATACTTATATAAAACACAATAAACTATTTTTTTGCCAGTTACAAGAAAATTGTTACATAAACACTACAAAATGTTTCTGATATGGCAATCAGTTCCGCCCGTTTTCACAAGGTTATACCTGTCAGCAATTTCTCTGACCTGCTCTGATGTATGAAAACGGAAGAATTTTCTGTGTCTTTGATACGGATAATAAACCTCTATTCCATCAAGCCCCATTGTAATAAGTTTCTGAACAAACTTATCCAAGTCAAGCGCCCAGCAACAAGCAGGATGAGCAAGAACGGCAATCCCACCTGCCTGATGGATTGCCTCTATTAATTTTCTCACATTACGTCTTGCAAAAATTCTGAAAATATCAGTATCCGTTCCCCGTTTTGTCTTTGCCATAAATTTATTTAATACAGGATTATCAACATCAATGCCGTAAGCAAGAAGATGCATAAACACATACCCGCACCAGCAGTCAAACTCTACACCTGTCATCAATATTTGGTCATGATAATTTTTATGACCCTCTACTGTGTTATGGTCACATATTGAAATTTTCCTGAAACCAAAATCTCTAGCCTGTCTGATTATGTCCTCAAATTCTGCATTACCGTCTGAATATTTTGAATGGATATGCAAGTTTACAAATTTTGGGTATTCGGCTTCGCTAAAACTATTTATTTCATTTTTTATTTTTTCAATATTCTCTTTCATACTCAATGTTATATTTATTTACAAATAGATATTATAGTAATAAAATTATACAATAAAGGTATAATACGGTAAAGTATAATTTATTTAATATTACCGCATAAAGTTGAATTATGGCAAAAAAGAATAGCACAATACTGGAAATATTTTTACAAGGTATCGGACTTTATTTTACAAATATTGACCGATTTTTATGGTATATGCTTTTCCCTGTATTAGGGCAACTTGCAGGGATAATTTTATTGACAATCATTCTGTATTCTTACTCAGAGTTTCAGACAGTATTACTCTCAAGTTTCCCTGTCTTAAAAAATCAGATGTATATGAATATTACACTGGGAGTAATTTTGCTACCTGTAATCTTACTTTGGGCTAAAGCCTTTTGGGATTACCTTGTTGCGTATTCTTCGGTAAACTCTATGACAGAAAATATGCTCAAATCAGAAAGGGTTTATGATTTCCCTGCTCACACAATGATGGTAACAAGACGGTGGGCTTCATATTTAGGACTGTGTATTCTTTATTTAGGACTGCTCTTCCTGTCTGTTACAGGTATCTTTACAGGCTTTGCGTGGGTACTGTTAGTATATTACACATTTATATTCCAAATATTTATATTTGAACCTGACCTTTCTCCTTTGGATTGTTTTAAACGCAGTTCTTCATACGTGAGCGGCAATTTTAAACAAACCTTTGGTATGATATTTCTTGTGGGAGGGCTTACTTATGTCATTCTTCCTCAAATAATTCTGACTTTTTTAGATACAATAAAATGCATAAAACCAATACAGGACCTGATAACACCTTATATATCAGTGCCGTCTTTAGATTGGATAAATATGGTAATCTCTGCTGCAGGACTACATCAGATTATGCCGGCAGAGGTATCATTATTTATTGTAAAATTCTTAATCATTATAATAGTTATACAGTTGCTTTTACCATTAAGAGTAATTTGTATGTGCCTTTGGTACAAAAATTTCTACAATGATGCAGGAGCAATGAAAAAAATTGACGACAGAATTTTAGAACGTGCAGGCGCAAAAAAGACAAGAAGAAAAAAATAAATGTTTGTTTGTAAAAATTGTAAATCAGTGGATAAATTTGAACTAATGTTTTCTCCCGAATATAAAGGGAGCAAAACATTTAAGCATAAATACAACGAAAACAATGAAATTGAAATCACTGTTGACGGTTACACATTTATACCTGACCTTACCTTTATGAACCAGTTTGCAGTATGTAAATATTGCGGACAAATCTACATGTGGGACTACGAAGAGTAAGAGATAAATAAATTTTTATTAAATAGTTATATATGAGGGTTAATAGTATGAGAAAAAATAACAGAGCAAATGACGAATTAAGACCGGTAAAGTTTACAAAAGATTTTACAAAACACGCACTTGGGTCTGTACTTGTAGAATTTGGGGATACAAAGGTTATAACAACGGCATCGGTTGACCACAAAAAGCCAAAATGGATGGAGCAAGACGACAACAGAGGCTGGGTAACGGCAGAATATTCACTGTTACCGTCTGCTACAAATACAAGATGTCAAAGAGAGCGCTCAAAGGTTTCCGGTAGAACACACGAAATTCAAAGACTAATAGGACGTAGTTTAAGAGCGTGCGTTGATTTATCCAAAATGCCTGATTTAACAATAACTATTGATGCAGATGTTATTCAGGCAGATGGCGGAACAAGAACAGCAAGTATCTGCGGAGGGTTTCTTGCTCTGCAAGATGCCGTAAACAAACTGCTGAAATCAGGCGAACTTAAAGAAAACCCTATTATTGAACCGATTGGCGCTATCTCTATCGGATTACAAGGAGATGACATCCTGCTCGATTTAGATTATGAAGAAGATTCTCACGCAAGAGTTGATTCCAATGTTGTTCTCACAAAAAGCGGTAAAATTGTCGATTTTCAAACAACATCAGAAGGCGAGCCTTACGAAAAATCACAAATGGACGAACTGTTCAATATTGCTAAAAAAGGGATAGAACAAATTATACAAATGTATTAGATAGAAAGTTCTTTTGTCCATTTGTATTTTACAGGGTTTCTACTGATTTCTTTAAACCCGTTACGCTCATAAAATGCAGTAACTTCAGGTAACGGATATAAATAAATCGGTTTTTGTGAAAATGTTTTTTTTATGGAATTTAGTAGCCCTTCTCCGACATGTTTATATTCTTTATTTTTACCATTTTTTGATGACCTGTTTATCAGATTTGGTTTTGTTTGCAGGTAATCTACACAAATAGAATATCCGTCATCACACGATGTTTGAGCAATGCCTAAAATCTGCTTTACATCAGGGGTATTATAATTTGTGTTTTGAGTAGTGAGCATAAATATTCGCTCTTTACTTGGATTGGATTTATTAAAATATAAATTATTTGCAGTATAGGCAATATCATCTCCAAATTTTGCCCCACCCCATTTTTCTGCAACTTTAACCAAAGCATCTAAATCTTTCTTATTGTTAGGGTCAAACTCTAAAATCATCGCGTTACGTTTTACGTATTCGCCCGCTTCTTTATTAAATTTCAAGATTTGCGAACTGTTTACGTATTTTGCCTTAAATGCTATGTTATTATGTGGGGTAATGTTATTCATACTTATATAAAACACCTGAAAAATAAATTTGCTACCTTTCTTTATTTTCAAACGACAATGGATAACGAGTTTTTATATGCAAAAAGTGAAAAAAGGGAAATGGAACATTAAAAACCAGATAAGACAAATCTACCGTATTGCCACGCAATCAAGTTTGCTTGCAAAGGAAAACTTAACATATTATCTATTCACAAAATCATATATAACCTCTTTAGCACATTCAAGTGCAACATCCGTTACAAAATCCATATCACTTTCTTCTATGATTAAAGGAGGGTTAAAATAAATTACATCGCCCAGTGGTCTTAAAAGAACCCCCTTCTTAAGTGCTTTTTTATAAATTTGATACCCCAGCCTTAACTTTCCGTCAAAAGCCTCTTTTGTATCTTTGTTTTTAACAAGTTCAATAGCGTTTACAAGTCCAATATGTCTGACCTCACCTACATTATCAAGATTTAAGAATTTATCTTTTATAATCTTATTAAAATAAACCGCACGCTTTTGGGCTTTTTCAATAATATTTTCTTCTTTAAGTATATTCAAAACCTCAATACCTGCAGAGCACCCCAGAGGGTTTCCTGCATAAGTGTGTGAGTGCATAAAGGCTTTACCCGTTGAATAATCAGCATAAAAAGCATCATATATTTCTTGTGTAGTCACGCAAAGAGACATTGGCATATAACCACCTGTAAGCCC
This sequence comes from uncultured bacterium, assembly GCA_946183815.1. Classification (GTDB taxonomy): domain Bacteria; phylum Cyanobacteriota; class Vampirovibrionia; order Gastranaerophilales; family Gastranaerophilaceae; genus UBA2883. The sequence continues at coordinate 18,074 of CAMHDG010000004.1, forward strand.
TTTAGAAAGGCACATTATATCAGGGGAAACACCGGCATGGTCAAACGCAAACATTTTTCCTGTTCTGCCATAACCCGTTGCTATCTCATCTGCTATCAAATGAACATTATATTTATCACAAAGTTCTCTCAATTTTTTTAGATATAATGGCGGATAAATTTTCATACCGGCAGAGCCTTGTAACAATGGTTCTACAAGCATGGCACAAGTTTCATCCCCATATTGTCCGAAAGTCTTTTCTGCTCCTTCTATACATTCACACCCGCAATTATCCCTACACTTACCCCAAGGGCAGCGGTAGCAGTCTGGACCTTGAACTCTTACAATATCCATTAAAATAGGTTTATAAATTGAAGAATATAAATCACATGCCCCAACAGATAAAGCACCTATAGTTTCTCCATGGTAAGCATCCGTTAATGCCATAAACCTTTTCTTTTGGGTATTTCCTGTCTGCTGATGGTATTGAAAACTCATTTTCATAGCCATTTCAACGGAGGCAGAGCCGTTATCGGCGAAATTAAATTTACATAACCCTTTTGGTACGACCTCAACCAACTTTTGGCACAATGTTATCGCTGTTTTATGCGTAAAATTCGCAAAAATAACATGCTCAAGCCTGTCTAATTGCGATTTTACAGCACGATTAATCCTAGGGTTACAATGCCCCAACAAATTACACCACCACGAACTTACAACATCTTTATAACAGTTCCCATCAATATCATATATATTTATCCCTTTGGCATGGTCAACCACAATAGGTGGTAAGTCCTCATAATCTTTCATCTGTGAACAAGGATGCCATATATATTTTAAATCTTCTTTAACCCAGTCTGTCATCACTCAAATAGCCCCTCCAATACTGTTTTTGAGATATTCAAATCAACATCATTTGTTGCCACAACACCAACAACTTTTATTCCTGTCATTTTTTCAACCATCTCAAAATTATCTTTATGCATAAAACTATCTTTGTCATAATTATTAAGAATTATCCCCTTAATACTTATTCCTCTATTTTGGATATATTCAACCGTAGTAAGTACGGAATTTATCGTACCAAGCCCTCCATCTGCCACAATCACAACATTTAGCCCTAAATCTTTTATTAAATCAGACATAAGGTATTTGTCCTCAATTATAGGGCATGTAATACCGCCCGCCCCCTCTGTCAGCATATAATCATAGTTATAAGATAAACTCTTATAATCAGACTTAATCTTATCTATGCTAATGTTTACCCCTGCTCGTTTTGATGCCAAATGAGGTGATACAGCCTCCTCAAAACAATATGAAAGGCATGCCATAGGGTCAACATCAAGCCCTGATGTTTTAACCACATGAACACAATCCCCTGGGACTAATTTATTCCCAATTTTACCTGCACCGCTTAAAACAGGCTTATAATACCCACAATTTAAGTCATATTCTCTCATTTTTTTGACAATAAGACCCGACACATACGTTTTACCAATATCTGTTCCAGTTGCCGTAACGAATAATGATTTTGCCATTTATATATCCCCTCAATGATATTATAACACTTCAATAAAAAAAGAGCCGACCAAACGGTCAGCCCTTCTTTTAATCTATGGTTTTAAGATTATTGTTCTTCAAAAGTAACCTTTAAAACTTCTTTAGGGTTTAAAGAAGAATCGTTAGAATACTTAGGAGCGAACAAGTATCTTACTTCGTCAACGATTTCGTAACCAACACCGAATACACCGCCTGTTGCGTTTTCAACAGTGTTCCAAATTAACTTGCCTGCAGTTATGAATGAACCACCGAAGTTCTTAAGACCAGCAACAGGTTGTAAGCAGAATGTATCAACTAAAGTATTTGATAATCTGTCACCGTATTCTTCAACAGCGTTAGCACCTAAGTTGCATTCTTGACCGATTGTTCTGCCTGCAACACCTAAAATTCTTCCTGCACAAGTAAGAGGAGCACCTAATACTCTTGCAATGATGTTAGGATCTTTAGTTGTATCAGCAGTTGCTTCAACTACAACATTTGGTAATGCTGTAACAGTTTCGCCGTTAACGATTTCTTTGAATTGTACTTTAATATAACCAGGGTTTTTAACACCAGGTCTAACTACTTCAGAAACAATACCTCTAACTTTAGAGCCTTCAGGATAAGTTACACCACCGATAGTAGCAGGTGCTGCTAATTTAGCAGTGAACTTGTCACCAGCGTTAGAAACTCTTGCAGAAAGTCTGTCTTCTAATTTAATTAACATATCAGAAGTTGCTGCTGCAACAGATGTTTTAACTGATGATGTTGCTGCAGAAGGATTTTTCTTCAAGTATTCTGCTAAAGCACCAACCAAGTAAGTAACTTGTTCTTTTGACAAGTATTGGTTGTTGATAAGTGCTGCTTCATCAGGAACAGCGTCAAGAATACCTGTTGCTAATACTTCGTTAGTTGCAGCATAAGCCCAGTTAGGGATATGTTTAATTGTTTTTCCGTTATAAGTAGGTACTGCAGATGCATCTGATGTTACATCAAAGATTTTTGCTAATGTACAGAATACTTCTGCTTTTGTAACTCTTTGTTCAGGTTTAAATGATTGATCAGGATAACCAATCATAATGTCTGCTGCTAATGCTCTGTCGATAGCATCTTTAGCCCAGTAACTTGCAGCAACGTCTGTGTATTTATCAGCCGCTTTAACTTCTGCTAATTCCAGACCGTCAGCCAATGTTTGAGCCAATTCGCTTCTCAATACAGGTGCTTTATGATTCCATTTGCTACCTTCACCTGAAGATGCAGCAAGTTTTTCCATTTCTTTTTTTGCAAATGTTTGGATAACTACATTTTGCTTACCTGTAACAATTTTAGCATCGTCTGCTTTTTTAATTTTACCGCCTACGATAGCGTCAGCCTTAGCGCCAACTTGAATTTGTGCTTCTGAACCAAACAATGTTGGGTGTGCGTATGACTGGAACTGAGGAGTATCAGCAGCCATTGCAGCGCATCCAAATGCTGCTACAGAAACTAATGTTAATAATGTCTTTCTCATACTTTTCTCCTTTAAGAAATAACAGTAATATTTTTATTCTCTCTTACTCACAATTATCGTTAAAATTCAAGTAAATGTCAAGAATAATATTAAACTTATATTAAGATATTATATCCAATTTATAACAACATAAGAATACCCAACCGACCTATTTTATAAATTCGGCAAAGTAAAACCCGCATGCCACCGATAAAAAGGCGAACAAACAACTAAAAGTAGAATATTTTAAAAACTCTAAATATCTTTCATGTGCGATTAAATCAATATTTTCATACTCAAATGCAGAAAATGTTGTATAACTGCCGACAATCCCTGCAATTATAAATACATGTACACCGACACCCGATTTTAATAATATGTCAAACAAAAAACCAAGAGCGAAACACCCCGTTATATTAACCCAAAATGTAGCCCAATGTTTGAGGTCAAAATTCTTTTGCAACACTCTTGTAACTATATAACGAAGAACCGAACCAATTCCACCGCCAAGCATAACTAAAAGACATTCTCTCATCATACTTGCCCCCTGTATTCAATTCTTCGTGTTCGGATTAACCAATTCATTAAATAATATCCGCAGTTCATCCCCCACGATACGAATATAAGCCCAATAATCACACTTAAAAACATGTTTAAAAGTGCATACATATAATGATGTCTTAAAAATAACTCCAGAGCAGGATGGCTAAAAGCAGAAAAAGTTGTAAACCCGCCTGCAAAACCGACTGTTAACATTTTGTTCATGTTTTTGGATATAATATGGTGCTTTTTTATTGCCAAATACGAAACAAATCCAATTATAAAACACCCCAAAGTGTTCACCAAAAACACACCTACCACATTCACAGGATACCCCCTGAACATGCCTAATATCAAATATCTTAACAGTGCCCCGAACGCACCGCCTATGAATACGTATATTATGCCCATGACTTTATTATAACATATAAATTATTGTTTAGCGGGCAACGAAGTTGCCCTTTAGTGAATAGTGAATGGTG
>CAMHDG010000005.1 GCA_946183815.1 uncultured bacterium
TATTTAGCCAAGATTTATTTAATTTCTTATCAGAGTATCCGAACGACAGAGAAATGGTTGTCAAAGATAATAACGGGGAAGAAACCGTAAGGAAAGATATTATTGATACTTACGGGAGTGTAAAAAAAGTAACACAAAATCCTAATGAAATATCTCAAATAGTCAATGCCTGTCAGGTCGGAAGCAGAAATAACCAAAAAGTTGATAGTTATGTTATAAAACTTTGCACCGAAATGATTAAAAATGGAAAATCAGTAGAGGATGCCACTTCGGATATTAATGATGCGAAACTGAAATCTATTGACAGAGGGGTAATTTTTGATAAAGATTTGTTCAATTTTTTGCAAGAATATCCTGACAGCAGAAACTATGTAGTAGAAAACCGAGAACATTACAGCCTCTTCAGGAAAGACAGAGCAAATATTTATCCTGAACTACTTAATCATTCTGCTAAATTTGAAGACATTGGCGATATTATGGAATCCTGCGAATTATATAATTCAAAAGAAGGACACCGTATTGACAGACAACTTGTTAATCTTGCAGAAGATTTGCTCGATATAAATTCCGAATGGACTAAAAACCATGACAGAATCATGAGCGGAGTCAAAAGTGCAAACGGCTATTACGGATATACAAAAATAAGCCCTCAAAAATATGAACTTGCAAAAACGATGTCAGAAAATGGGAATTACAGCATTAATTCTATATATTCAGCAGTCGTTTTAAATATGAAAAATGTTGAACTTTTGAAATAATATAACCCTATAACCCATATACATTTTTCTTTTTTTACGATATTATAATATTGATAAATAGATTGTACGTATAATGAGATGGGGATATTTAAGCGGATTATTATCTGCAAGTATTCAACTATATCCCATTAGTGGAGAGATTATGAGAAAAAAAATTACCATAATTATTTGTGTAGTATTTGGTTTAATTTTGCTACGATATTGTATAACAGAATTTAACACCCACATGACAAAAATTAATATGCAAAAAGTTGCCATGCCCGAAATAATGGTAGAAACAGTTAAGTCACAAGATATAATAAAAAGTTTTGAAGCACCTGCGAGAGTTGTTGCAAAGTATCAGGTTAATGTTGAGGCTCGTATAGACGGTTACTTGTTACAAAGTTACTTTAAGGAAGGTGATTTTGTAAAGGCGGGGCAAATTCTTTTTGAGATTGAACCACAGGGATATCAATATGCACTCCAACAGGCACAGGCAAATATGAAAAGTGCAAGAGCGAAACAAATTTATTATGACAAACAAAGTGCAAGAGCAAAACAACTTGTCGAGCACGATTACATTGCAAAAGCAGATTACGATAACGCAGTTGCTCAAAGAGATTCATTCAGAGCGGATTATCAAAGATCTTTAAGTGCATACAACGATGCAAGAAGAAATTTGAGTTATACAAAAGTTAAAGCACCTGTATCCGGCAGAGTCGGTATGATAACAGTAACAGTCGGAAACTATGTCAGAATGAATGCCGGCTCACTTACAACAATATACAGTGTTAATCCTATTTACGTTACATTCCCTCTTGAGGCGAACGACTTTAACGAACTTATCAGAATTGACGGTTCGGCAAGAGTGAACAGAAAAGTTGAGTTCATATTTAGTAATGGTAAAAAATATGAATTAACAGGGATTCAGAATTTCTTTGATAACAAAGTTGATGAAGCAAGCGGAACGGTTACCCTTCGTGCGACCTTCAACAACGATAACAATCGATTAATGGCAGGCGATTACGGCAGAGCAATCATTTATTCCACAAAAACTGACCCAACTCCTGTTATTCCAACAAAGGCTATTCAAGAAAATCAGGAAGGTAAATACATTTACAAAGTAGATGAAAAAGGAATTCCTACACTTGTATATATTAAAGTTTTAGAACACAAAGGGGATATAACTCTGATAAAAGATGGGATAAAAATCGGAGATAGAATTGCCGTTGGAGGATTACAACAAATTATCCCCGGTACACCTGCAAAAATAGTTGACAACTTACCAGAACAAGAGGTTAAAAAACCGAATATATTTGTAAGAATTTTGCGAAAAATAAAAAGAATTATAAAGGGTAATAAATAATGGCGGGGAATTTATTTGTAAAACGACCAAAATTAGCGATTGTAATATCTCTTGCAATAATACTTGCAGGGATTATTACAATGGTAAATTTGCCTGTTGAAGAATACCCGTCAATTACGCCACCACAGGTAATTGTATCGGCAACGTATAGCGGGGCAAGTTCCGATGTAATAGCATCAACGGTAGCAGCCCCTATTGAACTTCAGGTGAACGGGGTTGATAACATGATATATATGACCTCTGATTCAATGAACGGGTCTTATAAATTAACCATATATTTTGCAGTCGGAACAAATCCTGATATGGCACTTGTGAACGTACAAAACCAGTTACAATTAGTTACTCCGCGTCTGCCGGAGGAGGTTCGGAAATATGGTTTGACTGTTCGTAAATCAACCGGTGGACCGGGGGTTTTGATGATGTCATTAAAATCGCCTCATGGCACGTATGATTCTCTGTATCTGGCAAATTATGCCATAAGATATATTAAAGATGAGATTGAACGTATCAGAGAAGTCGGAGAAGTTAATGTATATGGTGCAGGCGAATATGCTATGCGCATATGGTTAAAACCTGACAGAATGGCAAGTTTAGGAATTTCTCCTTCTGATGTCGCCGCAGCAATTCAATCGCAAAACGTACAATCTCCGGCAGGTGATTTAGGCGGACAGCCTATGAAGAACCCTCAAATGATGAAATTCACACTAAAAACAAAAGGTCGTCTAAAAACAGTTGAAGAATTTGAAAATATAGTAATCAAATCAGATTCAATGGGGGCTAATGTAAAAATTAAAGATATTGCAAGAGTAGAGATGGGGGCAAACACTTACACATCAGTTTCACGTGTTGACGGGCTAAAAATGGCTATTATCTCTGTTTCGCAGTTGCCTAACGCAAACGCTATCAGTCTTGCTAATAAAATACAAAAGAAAATGGCTGTTATCGCAAAGTCGTTCCCGCCTGATATGGTTTGGGCTGTTCAGTACGATAACACTCTTTTCGTAAGAGAATCTATACACGAAGTTGTTAGTGCGATTTTACTTGCAATTTTACTTGTAAGTATTGTAACCTATTTATTCCTCGGAACAGCAAGAGCAGCGTTTATTCCATTCTGTGCAATTCCTGTATCATTATTAGGGGTATTCATATTTATGGGGGCTTTCGGATTTTCTATAAATCTGCTTATCCTGTTTGGACTGGTACTTGCAGTTGGACTGGTTGTTGACGATGCGATTGTTGTACTTGAAAATACCCAACGACATATTCAGGAGGGTAAAGATCCTAAAACTGCAACGGAAATAACGATGGAAGAAGTATTTGGTGCGGTTGTTGCTACATCACTTGTACTTATGGCGGTATTTGTTCCAGTATCGTTTATGGGCGGTATTACAGGTCAAATGTTCAGACAATTCGGACTTTGTCTTGCAACTTCAATCGGACTGTCCACACTCGTTGCACTTACACTTTCTCCTGCACTATGTTCAATTATACTTAAAGGCGGAGTCGAAAAAGCCGATTTTGAATTTATCCAAAAGTTTGACGACTGGTTTGACTCAATAAAAGGGAAATACTTAAATGCGGTAAATTACTTTGTTTCTAAACCGAAGAACACTGTAAAACTATTAGGACTGTTCTTCCTGTTTATACTATTTATGTTTACAATCATTCCAAAAGGCTTCTTGCCTGATGAGGACAGAGGGGCGTTATTCACTCAAATTCAACTTCCTGACGGGTCTTCACTGGATAGAACGGATAAGGTCGGACAAGAAATTGTTAAATATGTATCGACTATCCCGGGGGTAAGAAGTGCACTTGAAATCGCAGGATTCTCCGGAGAAAACACAGCACTTATTGTATCTGAACTTGACGAATGGTCAGAACGTAAAAGTTCTAAAAAATCACTCAACCATATCGCAAGACAAATAAATAATAAATACAGACATTTTCAGGATGCCTCCTGTGCAACATTTGCACCTCCTGCTATTACCGGTATGAGTATGTTTGGCGGGTTTGAATACAGACTGCTTGATAAAGGAAATAAGACTCCTGAAGAACTATACGATGCTTCACAAGAATTTTTGAGAAAAATCGGTAAAAACCCTAAATTTGCAAAATTATTCTCTACTTATACAGCAACCCTGCCACAAATAAAAGTTACGATTGATGATGAAAAGGCAATGGCTCTGGGGGTAAACATATCTGATATATATAGCACGCTGGCAGCACAATTAGGTTCATCATATATAAATGACTTTAACCAATTTGGTCGTGTATATCGTGTCTATATTCAGGCTGATTCACAATTCAGAGAGCAAAAACGCAATTTAGAGGGGATATATGTTCGTAACAACATGGGCGGAATGGTACCGATTACGGCATTAGTAAAACTTGAGGATACAACAGGTCCTTACACAATATCAAGATACAACATGTACCCTGCGGTACTGATTAACGGACAACCTGCTAACAACATAAGTTCAGGTCAGGCAATGGCAGAAATGGAAAAACTTTCCGATAAATATCTTGACAGAGATATGGGCTACGAGTGGTCGGGGACATCAATGCAAGAAAAAGAATCTTCAGGTCAAATCGGACCTATCCTTGCTCTTGCACTAACATTTGTATATCTGTTCCTTGTAGCGTTATATGAAAGTTGGACACTACCTGTTGCTGTTATGTTAATTTCCCCTATTGCACTGGTAGGAGCATTATTCTTCCAGTATATATCCGGCTATACCCTTGATATATACGCTCAAATCGGGCTTGTTATGTTGGTAGGTTTAGGAACGAAACAAGCAATTCTGATAGTTGAATTTGCAAAAGATGCCATGGAGAAAGACGGGCTACACTATGTTGATGCGGCTATGCAGGCAGCGAGTCTGCGTTTTAGGGCGGTTATGATGACAAATATTGCTTTTATCCTTGGGCTTGTTCCGTTGATTACCGCAAGCGGAGCGGGTGCAGGCAGTCGTCATTCTATCGGGATGACGGTGTTTGGAGGAATGATTGCCGTTTCATTTATCGGAAGTATCCTTGTCCCTGCCTTCTTTGTTGCTGTTAATATTATGAAGGAATGGGCTCAAAAAGGCGGAATAAAAAATATTGCTCTTAAACTCTTTGGCAAAGCAAAAGAGGTGTCTAAAAAAGCAAGCGAAAAACTTTCCGAAGAAATTAACAAAAAGAAAAATCAAAAAGGAGGAGAAAATGATTAAAAAAATATTAGCCATTTTCTTCTCGCTAACACTTATCAGCCAAAATTTTGTTTGTGCTGAAAATGGGCTGGGAAAAACATTTTCTAAAGATGAATATCCTGATAGCGATGTTGTTGCTCCTTTAGTTGATTTGAACGGACAAAGTGAAAATGTTACGGTACATGGAGGTATTCAGAACACACTGGATGTTAATCTGGATGACTGTATAAAATTTGCACTGGGGAACAACCCCAGAATACAGGCGGCTATTCAGGATGTTTTTGCATCAGATGCAAGAATAAGGCAAACATGGGCGAATTGGTTTCCTCAAATATCTTTTCAGTCAGGTTATTCAAGAATACGTCAACTCCAACTTGCTGACGCCTTTGGACGAGCAATGGTTTATAACTATTATACTTTAGGTCAGATTTCTTTGTCAGAGATGTTATATGACTTTGGAGTTACTCAAAATCAGGTAACTATTCGGAAGTTAGAAAACAAACAATATAACCTTATTTTAACCGAAACGATAAATGACGTTATTTGTGATGTAAAAAGTGCTTATTACAATGTCTTATACACAATAGAACAGAAAAAAGTAGCGGAAGAAATGGTTAAAAGATACGAACTGTTCTATAATCAGGCGAAAGCGTACTATAATGCCGGTACAAAACCAAAAGTTGATTTAACTATTGCTCAGGTAAATTTAAGTAATTCAAAATTAAATTTAATAGAAGCAGAAAATGCTGTTGATATAGCAATGGCAAAACTCAACAATGCAATGGGACTTCCTTATACTTACAGATACAGGATTAATGACGTTTTAAAAAATAAGCCTTGTAACTTAACCCTTGACGAAGCAGTTAATATTGCAAAAGAATCAAGACCTGATTTTAAACTTGCACTAACAAAAGTTGAAACCGCTAATCAATCAATAAAATTAGTGAGAAAATCATGGGCACCTCAATTAACAGTTGAAGGTCAGTTTGAAATTGGGGGTAAAAATCCGACAGCAAACCACGGTTACAATTTTGGGGCATATTTGAATTTTCCTACTTTTAATGCAATGTTACTAAAAAATGAGTTAAAAGAGGCTAAATCTCTACATTCAAAAGAAATAGCAAATTCAATAAATACCAAGAATAATATTTATTTAGAAATCCAAAATGCATATTATGTTTTAAGAGAAAAGAAAAACAAAATTCCTGTAGCGACCGTAAATGTAAAACAGGCAAAAGAAAACTATGAACTATCATTTGGCAGATACAGAGTAGGGGTTGGAGATCCGGTTGAATTAAAAGAGGCACAGGTTCAACTCCAAAATGCAGAATTACAATACTATAACACTCTGTATGAATACAATACGGCAAAAGCAAACCTTGAAAAAGCAATAGGCAGAAATATTGTTGAAAATCAGATAACGCTTAATTTAGATAAAAACAAACTAAAAGAAGAAAACAAACAATTAAAAGAACAGGAAAAACAGGCAAGAGAAGAAGATAAAGTACTAAAGAAACAGGACAAAAAGACCGAAAAACAAAAGAGAAGAAAAATTGTTGTTCTCGGTCAGAACAATGCCGAAATACGAGAAATTAAAGCAAATGAAAACGCAGGTGTTATTAATGTCAACGACCAAAAAGCAACCCCAAACAATCCTGTTGCCGAAGATAAAACCTCCTTAAAAGATAAGATTAAATCAAACTTTAAACCAAAAACAAAGTAAATGTATTTTTGTCGGATATGTTTTATTAACAAATTTTATTTAGTGTGCTATAATTTGCGTATGGAACACAGCATGCTAAACATTGGTCTTTTCTCAGTTTTAGAGGGGGGGGTAAAACCCTTATCAGACCTTGCTTTCAGAGGTTTGGCAAATATAAAATTAAATATAAACAAAGAAATCTTGCTTATGAATAATGAGCAGGATTTTTTCGTGTTTTCTTCCTCACAGGAAGGTTAAAAAATTGAGTATATCTAAGAAAAAAAGGAGAAATTTATGGCAAAAGCAATTAAATTTAATGATGATACAACAATTGATATCAGACCTGTTTCCAAAAACTCAACCTATGAGTATAACGGTACAGGTACTTATACATTTACAATAACAAATTCTTTTAAGAATACAAAAGGGGATGACCTTAGCGGATATGAACCTTTTTACTACAATTTAGGGATAAAAGATGGTAATAATTTGGTAGTAACATCTATCTTCTCTAAAGAAAACGGAAGCACAAAAAAGATTACAACAACAATTAAAAATTATTTTGCAAATACTAATGCGAATAAGGTCACTTATACATCATATTTAGAAAACTTTGGACCTACACCATATACAATAACACCAGATACCGAACCGCAACACGATGGCTTATACAGTACAATAAATGCTACTGACGGCCCTTATTACATACTTGGAACAAACAAAGGTGATCCTAACACAATGAATGGGACAACCGGTCAATACTATTTTGACAGAAAAGGCAATGATAAATATTATGATCACATGACAGGTGGTTTTGCCTACACTTATGATTTAGCAGGCAAAGACACCTATGAAGCAGACGGTGGCGGAATATTATATACTCACGATTTTGCAGGGAACGATATATACTCTGCAAAAAACACCAACACTCGTTTTATGGCAAGAGATTTTGCAGGTAATGATGATTACTCAATAGGTGAAAACGCAAGATTTGCCATTGTAGATTATAAAGGTAATGACAAATATGCTGTTGAGTCAAATGCAGCAGCTACCGAGAGTTCATTATTTACCAATGAAATAGAAGACGGCACAGGTAACGATGCATATACTCTTTATGATGCAAAAGTTACAGTAAATGATGTCTTAGGTAAAGATACCTATACCATTTACGGGGTTGCAGACGATATTCATACTAATGATTTCTCAGGTAATGACAAATACAATATACTCAGTGCAACAAGCGATGAGCACGGAAATGACGGTTTCCTTACATATGATGCGGCAGGGAATGACACATATAATATTGCAACTTTAAACTACGATGATGACATTCAGGAGTTAGTAAATGATATAACTGATATGGCAGGAAATGACAAATACAACTTCAAGAAAGTTACTGTTAAAAATAAAGATAAATCAAAATCAACATTCGATCTGAACGCACAAAATATTGCAATCAGCGATCAGGCGGGTAATGACAAATATGCTGTTACCATTGCTGATGAAACTGATATTGCCAGCGATATTCTTATAACAGATGATGCCGGTGCAGATTCATACACAATTAAAGGCATTGATAAAAATACAGTTGATTACCTGACAATATATGATACTAACCCTACCAGCAAAGATAAATACAATATCGCATGGACAACCGCTCTTAAGATTCGAGATAATGGCGGAAACGATACATACACCTTGAAAAAAACTGAAGGTATTGTTACAGATGCTGCCGGCAGTGATAAATACACTGTTGAGGCAATGTCAAACTGGGACATGAGTATTATTGACCAAGGTAGTTTAAACGACAGTTACAAGGTCAATGCGACAGCAACACAAAGTTTTGTTGAAATATCTGATGGAGGCGGAAATAAAGACAGCCTCGTATTATCAGGAGCAAGAAAAAATGATATTGTCTTCATGGTTGATATAAAATCAGATAATACCTATAAAACTTTTGGTGACAAACTTCAACTTTTTGCATATAACAAAAAAACTGACAGTTTAGTAGTTTTAGACGATTTCTATGCTGTTAATGACGGCTTTATCAGTGATTTTTCAACAGGCAGAATTGAAACAGTCAAGGCAGGATCAACTAAATTGACCGACATGAACACTTATACTACCTTCAACTCATTTATTACCAAGGCTGAAATTGCCGGTTGGTTAAGTGAAAATACAAAAGGCAGTGTTTACTCTGTTATGACAGGTTCTGATGCAGAGGCAAAAACGGCAATGGTTGCATATTTCTCCGGAGAAACTCCTCAGGCACTTGAAGTTTAGTCGGTTAAAATATCTGACACAGTAAAGAGGCGGAAAAGTCCGCCTCTTTTTGTTTAAAAAGGGGGAATTTTTTATTACTATTAATGTTTGTAGTACAATATAGAAAACACATAAAAAAGAGGGTATGCGAAATGTTAGATATTAAATTGATTAGAGAGAATCCTGAAAAAATAAACGAATTATTAAAGAGAAGAAATCCTGATTTATCAATAGATGAAGTAATTAAAATTGATGAAGAAAGAAGGAAAATTCAAACAGAAGCCGATGAGTTAAGAGCAAAGAGAAAAACAGAATCAAACAAAATCGGGATGATGAAAAAGAATGGAGAAAATACTGATGCCATTCAGGCAGAAGTCAGAGAACTCGGAGATAAAATAAAAGAATTAGAAGAAAAACAAACCGAACTTGATACAAAGCAAAGAGATGTTTTACTTCATATTCCGAATATTCCTGACGAAACAACACCAATCGGTCCAACAGAAGATTATAATGTTGAGGTTGCACGTCATGGCAATCCAACTACATTCACATTTACCCCAAAAGCACACTGGGATATTTGTGAAGAAAAAGGAATTGTTGATTTTGAAAGAGGGGTAAAACTTTCTCAATCCAGATTTACACTTTACAGAGGTAAAGGTGCAAGATTAGAGCGTGCAATCATCAATTTCTTCCTTGATCAGCACACAGAAAATGAAGGTTACGAAGAAATATTACCTCCATTTATGGCCAATGCTGCTACTATGACAGGGACAGGACAGTTACCAAAGTTTGCGGAAGATATGTATAAATGTGTAGATGAAGATTTATACCTTATTCCGACTGCGGAAGTTCCCGTTACAAATATTTATGCAGGTGAAATATTAGCAGAAAGTGATTTACCAAAATATATGACGGCATATACACCATGTTTCAGACGAGAAGCAGGTTCTGCGGGCAAAGATACAAGAGGATTAATAAGAGTTCACCAGTTCAATAAGGTTGAGATGGTAAAACTTACAACTCCTGAAAGCAGTCCGGAAGAACACGAAAAACTAACACAAGACGGCGAAAGAATGCTCGATATGTTGGGTTTACCATATAGACGTGTCGCACTTTGTACATCGGACATAGGGTTCTCTGCAAACAAATGCTACGATTTAGAGGTCTGGATGCCTTCTTATAACAACTATAAAGAAATCTCCAGTTGCTCAAATTACGGCGATTATCAGGCAAGAAGGGCAAATATCCGATACAGAGATAAAGACGGTAAAGTAAGATTTGTTCATACCATAAATGGTTCAGGTCTTGCTGTCGGCAGAACATTTGCTGCTATATTGGAAAACTTCCAACAAGCAGACGGAACAGTTATTGTTCCTGAAGTATTGAGAAAATATACAGGTTTCGATACGTTATAATTAAAGAACTATACTAAAAACGAGGAAGTTAAATCTTCCTCGTTTTTTAATGGCAAAAAATATTTTTTTTATGTTTTATGTTTCTATTGACAGAAACATATTTTTATTTTAAGATTATTTTAAGGCGAAAAAAATGAACAAATTATTAACATTAAAACTAAATAATTGGTGGCGTTGGTCAGTTTAACTGTCCAACTTTTACACGTTTAGTTTTAATACAGTCGGGACAGTTAAGATTTTTCTGTCCGTACTTTTATTTGCGGACAAAATCAGTAAACCGGCAAAGGAGTAATTTTAATGAAACATTTAACAATCGATAACTTACCAAAATATTTAAGACCTGCTGCAAAATTCATAAAACACAAAGAAGAAGCATCAGGACTATCGACATCGAGGTTTGTTCAGGACTTTTCCGTGTGCATGATACCAAAAGCAACCTTTTCACGCAGTCTGCCTGATTTATGCGAGAACTTATTTCTTGAAGGAGCAGAGGAAAGTCTTATATATTTTACTCCCGCATTGCTGGGACAAAAAGTTGCCAGAAAATTATTTTCAAAAAATTTATCTGAAAATTTAAAAAAAGAGATTGCAACTCCGGCTGTTAAATTGTTAGAAAAAAAGAGTGAAGATAACAAAAAAGTATTACCCGTAAAAGCGGCAATAGCACTTGCTGCAACAATAATTCCGCTTACAGAGTTTTCTTTAAACTACATAAAAAATCTGCTGACCCTAAAAGTTTTTAAAAAATCTGATTTTAAAAATATAGCCTCATTGGAAAATAATACAGAGGACAAATCGCAACAAGAAAAAGTTAAAAATAGTGCAAAAAAAAATATAACGATTGCAGGAGGTATTTATGCAGGATTGCTTGGACTTGCAGGATTATTAGCAACCGGAGGAAAAAATTCAAAAATATTACAAAATCTATCTGAATTTATTCTTGCTCCGGGGACAAAAATATTCAATACAAAAAGTAAAAAGGCAAAAAATTTTTGTGATAAATATTTTTCGCTTGATTTTAACAGTCAAGACGGAAAACTGGTAATGAGCAAAGGTCAATTAACGACCTGTGTTCTGACAGGAGGAGCGGGGTATTTTGGTGCATCCGCAGACAGAGGAAAAGAAAACTTAAAAGAAACAGCAACAAGGTTTCCTGTCGTAGGGTTATATGTTATTACGGGGAGTTCATTTGTAGAAAAAGGGTTCAAAAAATTACTAAAAAAGGTTGGAAAATGCAAGAATATTATCGGCAAAAATTTAGAAGTGCCAAATTTCGATAAATTAGGAGTTTTAGCACAAAATTTGGCGAATAAGAAAAACACTTCTGCCGAAAAAGAATATTTAAGTTTGGCAAAACAAAAAGTTTTAATAAGTGGGTTGCCATATATTTTTTCTATTGGGGTAATGGGGTTCTTTGTTTCAGGAATGACAAGATATTTTACAAAGAAAAGATATGAAAATTCGCAAAAGAGTACACAAAAAAATTTAATAGAACGATATGAGGCAACCCACAAAAAAAGGATTTATCTGTAACCGGGGTTAAGTCCACCGGGGATACATTGACCAAACTGGCAATTTGAGTTATATCTTGTATCATTCATTTGCGGGTTTGAATATATACTGTTGCTATGCTCGGTGTTGGTGTGTTCTTTGGGGTTAAGCGGGGTATTAGGAACATTTTGATAAGTGTTTGCCCCAGGGGAAGCAAAGTTGTTCATTGGATTACTTTGCTCTCTTGTTCCATCAAGGCTGTTGGAAAAAGCATAAACAACACCTGTTGATACAAAAAATAATAATGCTATCAAAAATACTTTATTCATAAAAACCTCCTTTATAAAAGATTAGTTTATTTTTTTTATAAAACATTGGAGGGATGGGTAAATTATTGTTTAGAGGCTTAAGCCTCTAAACAATAAAGATGCTAGGATGCTAGGAATGGTAAGATGCTAGGAACTCTTTACTATTAAGATTATTTCTAAATTTTCCTAGCATCCTAGGACTCCTAGCATCCTACCATCTTTAATACGGCTAAACAATAATTTAGTTAATAAACCGTAATAAAGTGAAAATAAACATTTGCAAATTATTTATGTTTATTTTATGATGGTATAGCCGATAAAAGAATGTGATAACACATTCTTTTTTAAATAGGAATTATTTTAATAAAGGATAAAGAACAATGGGTATCAAAGGAAAAACAGACAAAATGGTAGTTTTAGCATGTGAAGACTGCAAAGAAAGAAACTACACAACAACAAAAAATAAAAAGACAATTAAAGACAGACTTGAATTAAACAAGTATTGTCCGACATGTAAAAAACACACAACACACAAGGAAACAAAATAACCGATTTTCGGTGAGTGGGAACGGTGTGTGAAGGCTATTCACTATTCACTATTCACTATTCACTGAATTAAGCGTCCTTAGTTCAGTTGGTAGAACGTCGGTCTCCAAAACCGGATGTCGAGGGTTCGAGTCCTTCAGGGCGCGAATTATATAAAAGGAAATAGAATGAACGATACAGTAAATCAAATTAAGACATATTTAAAATCTGTAAAACTTGAATGGGCAAAGATAACTTGGCCTGAAAGGAAACAGGTTATAGCAGAAACTTTAGCGGTAGTTGCTATTATATTCTTGTTTACTGTTGCTGTTTATCTTATAGATATTATTTTTAAAGCAGTATTGGGATTAATTCCAACAGTATAGGTGATTAGAATGACTGAAAAAGACGAAAACATCTTAAATGAAGACATTATTGACGAATCAACCGGTGAACTTGATGCAGTTCAAGACGCAACAGGCTCATCAAATGTCAAGAAGGCTTCAAAGAAGAATGAAAAAAGATGGTATATTGTTCACACATATTCAGGGTATGAAACAAAGGTAAAAGGTGACCTTGAAAAACGTATTGAATATATGAATATGTCAGATAAAATTTTCCGTGTGGAAGTACCTCAAAAAACGGTTACTCAAATAAAGGGCGGAAAAAAATTAGAAAAAGATGAAAAGATTTTCCCTGGGTATGTACTGGTGGAAATGATTATGGACGAAGACAGTTGGTATGTAGTTCGTCATACAGCAGGTGTTACAAAATTTGTAGGTTCAGCAAAGAAACCTATCCCTGCAAAAGACAGTGAAATCAAGAAAATTATTAACAGAGCAGGTTCACAAACTCAAAAAATCGAACTTGACGTTAAAGTTGGCGACAAGGTTAGAATTACCTCAGGTCCGTTCGCTGAATTTATCGGTGATATTACAGAGGTTTATCCTGACAAGTCTAAACTGCGTGCAAATGTTTCAATTTTTGGTCGTGAAACACCTGTTGAACTTGAATACAAACAAATACAAAAAATTTAGTAAATATAATACAGCGGAAAATAGAATATGCTAAACGGAATAATTTTCCATTTTCCATTTTCCATTTTCCATTTAGCAAAGTGGAAGGGTTCAGTCCCGTTTGCACCACGAAAGGAGAAAATAAATGGCAAAGAAAGTAGTAGGAAAAATCAAACTTCAAATTGAAGCAGGTAAAGCAAATCCATCACCACCGGTTGGTCCTGCATTAGGTCAACATGGTGTTAACATCATGGATTTTTGTAAGCAATTTAATGCTCAAACACAAGATAAAGCAGGTTACATCATCCCTGTAATCATCGATGTATATGAAGACAGAAGTTTCACTTTTGTTATCAAATCACCACCTGCACCTATTTTGATTAAAAAGGCTTTAAATCTTTCTAAAGGTTCATCAAACCCTAAAAAAGATAAAGTTGGCGAAATCACAAGAGCACAACTCGAAGAAATCGCAAAAATCAAAATGAACGACTTAAACGCAAGAGATATTGATGCTGCAGTAGAAATGATTAAAGGTTCTTGCAGATCAATGGGCGTTACGGTTAAAGAAGGTTAGTCAGGCGAGGTTAATCTTAAATTAAAAGATAATGGAAGGACATTGAGTCCGCTACCACCATGAAAGGAAATTAAAAAATGGCAAAATTAACAAAAAGACAACAAAAAGTAAACGAATTATTAGAAGGTTTTGAACAACCATCTACAATAAAAACAGCAGTTGAAAAATTGCAGGAAATCTCAAAGGCAGTAGCAAAGTTTGACGAAACAGTTGAATGCCACATGAGATTAGGTATTGATGTAAAGCATGCTGATCAACAAATCAGATCAACAGTAGTATTACCTGCAGGTTTAGGTAAAGAGGTAAGAGTATGTGTCATAGCAAAGGGTGCTAAAGTAAACGAAGCAACTGAAGCAGGTGCTGACTTTGCAGGTACAGAGGACATCATCGATAAAATCGCAGGTGGCTGGTTTGATTTTGACACATTGATTGCAACACCTGATTGTATGGGTATGTTGGGTAAACTCGGTAGAGTATTAGGGCCTAAAGGTTTAATGCCAAACCCTAAGACGGGTACAGTTACATTGGATATCGCAGGTGCAGTTAAGGCTGCAAAAGCAGGTAAAGTTGAATTCCGTGCTGATAAGCAAGGTATGATTCACTGTCCTGTAGGCAAAGTACAATTCGCAACAGACGATTTAGTAAAGAACTTTGCTACTTTGGCAGATGCTATTATTAAGGCAAAGCCATCATCAGCAAAAGGTACATTTGTTAAGTCTGTTTACATTACAACAACAATGGGTCCTAGCATCAAGTTAGACAACAAAGGCTTGGCTGCAGAGGTTAAAGAAATTGTTGGGTAATGCAACCCAGATTGTTGGTTGATACTTTGGGGTTGAGAAAACTTTTCAACCCCTTTTTTTTGCCCAAAAATAAAAAGGCTTTCTTTAAGAAGAAAGAAAGCACGTTGCGTCATAGAGTATTCAGTATGAGAAAAATTTATGCTATATAGTCATGGAACTGACTTATATCTTTATGCTGGCGTAGTTTTTGCAGGGCTCTGGTTTCTAACTGACGTATTCGCTCTTTAGAAAAACCCATCTCAAGACCTAATTGTTCAAGAGTCATATATTTACTATTATTTATTTCAAACCTGTGAGAAATAATCTTCTTTTCACGGTTATCAAGATTATTAAATAACTCCTCAACATCTTCTGACAGACTGTCATTTATTACATAGGAGTCAGGAGAATGATAAGAATTATCTTCAATAAAATCTGATATATTCAAATCCTCTGTAACAGGAGTTTCAAGGCTTATTGGCTCATTAAAAACAGCCTTTTTAATTCCTGATAACTTTTTAGGTGATATTTTTAGATTTTTGCATAATTCCTCGTCTGTCGGTTCTCTGTCCAGTTCAAGTGATAGTTTAGAATACAGGCGTTTATATGCTTTGATTTTATCAATCATATGAACAGGTATCCTTATAGTTCTTGAATTATTAGCGATAGCACGAGATATAGTCTGTCGTATCCACCATGTTGCATAGGTTGAAAACTTGAAATTCTTTTTATAGTCAAACTTTTCGGCAGCCTTTAAAAGCCCTAGTGCTCCTTCCTGAACCAAATCCATGAACAATACCCCGTTTCCTATATATCTTTTAGCAACACTAATTACGAGCCGAAGATTAGATTTAACAAGTTTTTGCACTGCTTTATTCCTCTGTGCTCTGTTCCCCTCTGCTATAATCTTGCCTAACCTCATTTCTTCGGCTCTTGTTATCATCTTTGTCCTGCCTACATCCTTCAAATACATTTGAAGGATATCGTCATCAAACGATATACAATTAAACGTTTTTGGTTCAACATCTGCCACAACTTCATCATCACAATATTTATCACCTATTTCCAACATATTCTCTCCCTCTTTACACTAATTATTTAACGGTATTGAAATAAATATTTCCCTCCTCCTATCCATAAAGACGATTTATTTTGAATTTTGTTGCATTAATTAAAAATAACAGTAATAATAAGAATATGGATCCTTTGTACTTGCGGAAAATACGCGGGATGACTAACAGAATTAACCCTGCGGATAAAAACATAAACAAAAACGGCGAAAATGCCGTTAATCGTGATGCAAATAATTCGGGGAATAACGGGGTAAATAATAATGCAGGTACACCAAACGAAGTTAACCAACAAAACACCCCAAATTCTCAAGGTATAAACCAAAACCAAGGGGTTAATAAACCGCAAAACGAAGATGGACAACAAACAAATCTGCGTAATCAATCTGAAAAAGTTATAAAAGATTTACGTGACGAGATGCTTGCACCAAAACAAATGAAAATGAACTACTTAGCAAGCATGGAGCGTTCAAGTTACATAAAAAAAATTATGAATCTTCCTAATACATTACCTGAATTATTAATCCAACTTCAAAATCCTGCGTTAGCAAAAGACGTGCATAATGTTCTTATGCAACAAATTCCGCAACCCGATACACAAAAAACAGACAACAAAAGGAACGAAAAAACAAACCCTGACGGAAAAAACCAAAACAATACCAAGACTGATACAGAACAAGTCACTGAAAAACAATTTGCGCCGATTGAAGAATTTGGCGATGTAATGGAACGTGAACAAAACCGCAAGAACGCTATTCTTGAACGCTATAATAATACAGGGGAAGTAAATAGAACAAATAAAGGAACAGATACCGGAACAGAAAACAGGGTTAATAATAATGTCAATACTAATATAAACAATGATGCGAACATAAAGGGTACAAGCACTGGTATACAAAAGAACACACCTGCACAAACGACAAATCAGACAACAATCAATGAAACTGCACCAAACGAACAAACACAAACAATAAAAGGACAGATAGAACAAAACGTAACGGTTAACAATAATACAGGGGTAGGGGTAAATGCAGGGGTAAATACGGGGGTAAATACAGGGGTAAAAAATAATCAGGTGGTAAATTTACAACCGCAGGTGCAACCTCAACAGCAAGTTAACCCGCAACCGCAAGTGCAACCACAACTGCAGGTGCAACCTCAACCGCAAGTGCAACCGCAACCACAAGTTCAACCTCAACCGCAGGTTCAACCGCAACCACAGGTTCAACCTCAACCACAGGTTCAACCACAACCGCAAGTTCAACCACAACCGCAGGTTCAACCTCAACCGCAGGTGAACACTCAACCGCAAGTGCAACCGCAACCACAGGTGAACACTCAACCGCAAGTGCAACCACAACCACAGGTGAATACTCAACCGCAAGTGCAACCACAACCACAGGTGAATACTCAACCGCAAGTGCAACCACAACCGCAGGTTCAACCACAACAGCAGGTTCAACCACAACCGCAGGTTCAACCACAACAACAGGTTCAACCTCAACAACAGGTACAACCGCAACCACAGGTTCAACCTCAACCGCAGGTGCAATCACAACCACAAGTGCAACCACAACCACAGGTTCAACCGCAACCACAAGTTCAACCGCAACCACAGGCGAACACTCAACCGCAAGTGCAACCGCAACCACAACCACAGGTGAATACTCAACCGCAAGTGCAACCGCAACCACAGGTTCAACCTCAACCACAAGTTCAACCGCAACCACAGGCTAACACTCAACCGCAAGTGCAACCACAACCACAGGTTCAACCACAACCACAGGTTCAACCTCAACAACAGGTTCAACCTCAACCGCAAGTGCAACCTCAACAACAAGTGCAACCTCAACCGCAGGTGCAACCTCAACCACAGGTTCAACCTCAACAGCAGACTAACACTCAACCGCAGGTTCAACCAA
>CAMHDG010000006.1 GCA_946183815.1 uncultured bacterium
ACAGGCTTTTTCAGAATTGTTTATGAGCCAATAATATCTAACCAAAAAATTGCAAGAATTATCAACGATTTAGAAAGATGCATGCCTGAAAATTTATTTATAAAAGGGGTGAAACCTAAAAAATTCGTCAATGATTTTGTTCACAATTATTTAAACTATATAGTTTATAAATTTTTAAGTATAAAAAGTTACAGATTTAAAGATGTTAAGTCAGGGAACTACCTGATAAAAGATTTAGAACAAAAATCTCTTATGCGTGGGAAAGACATAGCAGAAGATTTTGACCAATGGTTTGACGAATTGTATTTAGGTAAATATGATGTTATTCCATACTTTAAGATTAATAAATTAGATGATGATAACTTTGAATTAAAGATTTATATCAAAAACAGAAAACTTAACGATTCTGTTCTTATTGATGATTTATATGTCCAAGACAAAGTATGGGATGCAGATAGTGCAGATATAGCAAAGATTGTAGAAAAACAGTTAAACTTTGCTAATCGTTATATGCCTGAACTTGAAAAGTTGTTTGAGGATGAAGAAAACCTGTCTTTAAAACTTAATCTGACAGAGGTCTATCAAATAATCGCACAAACCTCCTACTATTTACAAAAGGCACAGATAGAGGTTATTCTGCCTGAAGAACTGAACAACATCATTATCCCGAGAGCATCAATTAATGCAAAAGTAAAAGCCTCCCGTTCCGGCGATCTTATGGATATTTTCAATACGGTATCTTCAAGCAAAATTTCTCTTGACGATATATTGGAATTTAACTATGAGGTGGCAATAGGTGACGAAAGAATGTCACTTGAAGAATTTAACAAACTTGCAAGTGAAAATAACGGTTTGATTAAATATAAAGATATGTATGTTCTTGTGGATAAAGACGAGAGTGCAAAACTGGCAGAGCAAATATTAACTGCAGATCACAAGAAAATGACAAGGCTGCAACTTCTTCACGCATCAATGTCAGGACGTCTGCAAGAATACGATTTTAACTATGATGAAGCCTACGCAAATGTTATTAAAGATTTTGCAAAATCGGTCGATGTTGACCCTCCAAAAGATTTAAAAGGAGAATTAAGGCCGTACCAGCAAACAGGTTTAAAATGGCTTTGGACAAATGTTTCAAAAGGCTTTGGTTGTTGTATGGCTGATGATATGGGGCTTGGTAAAACGATTCAAGTCATTGCTCTCATTCTTAAACTAAAAGAAGAAGGAAAACTAAATCAACCTGCACTTGTAATCTGTCCGACTACTCTTATGGGTAACTGGATGAAAGAGTTACAAATGTTTGCTCCTGAATTAAAGGTTGGTAAATACCACGGGTTAGACAGAAAACTGGATACAAAGTTAGATGTTATTCTTACAACTTATGCCATTATGCGTATAGATATTGAAGAGATGAAGAAGCAAACTTGGGGTATGATTATTGTTGATGAAGCACAAAATATCAAAAACCCTGATACTGCTCAAACAATGTCTATCAAAATATTAAAATCAGATATTAAGATTGCAATGACAGGTACTCCTGTTGAAAACAGATTAACAGAATTATGGAGTATCTTTGATTTTATAAATACAGGATATTTAGGTTCTCTTAAAGAATTTCAAAAGAGTTATGCTATTCCTATTGAAAGATTTAAAGAAAAATCCAGAGCAGGAAAACTCAAAATGTCTGTATCACCTTTTGTATTAAGACGATTAAAAACAGACAAATCAGTTATTTCAGACCTGCCAGACAAGGTTGTAATCAATGATTACTGCTATCTGACAAAAGCACAGTCTATTCTGTATGAAAAAACACTTAATGAGATGATGGAAAAAATCAGCGGATTCTCCGGTGTAAACAGAAGAGGAAATATTTTTAAATTGATTACCTCCCTAAAACAAATCTGTAATCACCCATACCAATTCTTAAAAGCAGGTGAAATGACAAAAGAAATGTCAGGTAAGATGGAAAAATGCGTTGATCTTGTTACAAGTATCCTTGATAACAACGAAAAAACCCTTATTTTTACCCAATATAAAGAAATGGGTGATGTGATGACCCATATTCTTGCAGAAGAATTTAACGAAGAACCGCTATTCTTCCACGGGTCATTAACAGTAGGTCAACGTGAAAAAATGATTGAGGACTTCCAAAACAACGATGATAAGCACATAATGGTATTGTCGTTAAAAGCAGGCGGAACAGGTTTAAACCTTACAAAAGCGACCAATGTAATCCACTACGACTTGTGGTGGAATCCGGCAGTTGAAGATCAGGCAACTGACCGTACGTATCGTATCGGGCAGGATAAAAATGTTATGGTTCACCGTATGATTACACTGGGTACTTTTGAAGAAAAAATTGACGAAATGCTTAAATCTAAAAAAGAACTTGCAGATTTAGCGGTATTTGAAGGTGAAAAAATTATTACAGAACTTTCAGACGAAGAAATTTACGAAATATTTACGCTTTCTGCTATTTAGTCTAAAATATAGTTATGCTAAAAAAAGAAAACAGACTTAAAAATAAATATGCTTTTACTGCGACCTACAAGGTTAAGAATTTTCACCACAAAGGCGGAATAACACTTAATGCAGGCAAACTTTCGACAGACAACAGTCCTGTAAAAATCGGGTTTGTTGTCAGTAAAAAAACTCATAAACGAGCCGTCAAAAGAAACAGACTGAAACGACTTATGAGAGAAAGCGTAAGGTTATATCTTAAAGAACATAATGATTTGGATAAATATATCTCTTTAATTTTTACAGGACACACAAGTGCGTTAGGAAAAAGTTTTGACGAAATAGATAAAAACATTAAATCTTTAATTAAGGAGATTTTGTAATGCTTGTTGACCACGGAGTTCCGCCTAATGTTAAAGTTATAGATGAAACTCTTTTATACCCGCTTTATCCGTCAGGGTTAAACGAAAATCAAAGTTCTATTGACAGATACAGACACTCTAACCTGAAAGAACCCGTATTAAAACTTGCTGATTACATTTATGATTATAACGGCAACTACATTGCCCCCGGCATGTACGAACTTGCCCTTTCTGATGATAAAGAGTTTCTTCTATTAATAGAGTCACATAAACTTATAGCAATTATTCCGGTGTTTAAATTGGCAGAAAACAAAGCAGAGGTTGAAAAAATAAGAAAAGCACAAGCACAGAAGAATAAAAAAATTAAGTTTGGAAAACAAAAATATCGGGATAAAATGAGGGCTATTTTAAGAAAAAAATATGCCGAAAATGCAATAACCCCGCCGGAAGAAGATTATGTCTATATGAATGCAGAGATAGAATATGTTGAAAATGGCGGGTATTATCTCATAACGTACGAAAACGGAGTTTATCGTGCGTGGGGTGCAATAAAGGTAAGAAATAAATTTGGCGGAAAAAACCCCGCTCAATTACGTGGAAAAACAGAATAAAAATATAAAAGACCTCTTTTTATAGAGGTCTTTTATTCTCTCGTGTTAATTTAATGTTTCTCTACATACGTAGTTCAAATTTTGCTATATAGTACATAATTTCTTCAAAGAAATCTTTAACTCCTTCAAAATAAATAGCCAAAGAATCTTTAAAACTGACTGTACCCGGTAATAACAATTCGTTAAACATTTAATGCTCCTTTATTACACTACAATATCCAATATGTACTACGGTATTTTTTCTGTGAACTTTAGGTATAATCAACAAAATGTTACAAAAATTAACCAAGCAATTTTACTTTATATTTAAAACGATTTTGGTATAATATTATTATGATATATAAGGGAGTTTGATATGAAAAAGGTTTTTACAATAGGCAGTGCAACAATGGATGTATTTGTTGAAAGTGATATGGCAAACATTGTATCAGTATGCACAAAAGACAGAAGTTCAGAGTTTATGAGTTATCCTTACGGTGCAAAAATAGATATGTCTAATTTTTCATCTAATTTAGGCGGGGGCGGAGTAAATACGGCAATGAATTTTGATTATTTAGGCTATGACACCTCTGCTATCTTCAAAATTGGAGATGATATATATTCAAATGGGATACTTGATGCCTTTACAAAAACAAATGTTAATCTTGACAACATTGTTCAAAATCCTGAATTATCAACAGGGTTTTCCATTATTCTGGTAAGTTTCCAGGGTGACAGAACAGTACTTGCAAACAGAGGGGCTAACGCTCTTATAACTGTTGACGATATAAATTTTGATGCACTGAAAGAGGCAGACCTTTTATACATCGCACCTCTTAACGGAGAATCAAACAAAGTGTTAGAACCGCTTGTTAATTTTGCCCATCAAAATGATATACTTGTCTGCTTTAATGCAGGTTCTACAAGTCTGAAAAAAGGATTTGAGGACATAAAGAAAATACTTACAACATCAAATGTTGTTGTAATGAACAAAGACGAGGCAATGATGTGTACGGGAATAGAAGTTCGACCTGACACAAAAACAGAACACTATTCAAAAGAAACTATTCACCCTGATATAAGAACTATGCTCGAAAAATTAAAAGTTGCAGACTATCAGGTTATTGTAATAACAGATGGCGGAAAAGGTGCTTTCGCTTACAACGGTAAAAAATTCTTTTATTGCCCTACCTATCCGTCAGAGGTAGTTTCAACACTGGGCGCAGGTGATGCTTTTGCCTCAACCTTCTGCGCTACTATGGAAAGAACAAATCTTGATATTGGCAAGTCTTTGATGTACGCATCTGTTGTATCTGCCTCTATTATCTCTAAATTCGGAGCAACAGAAGGACTTATTACCTTTGAAGAAATTGAAAAAAGACTTGCTCTTATGCCTGATTTCAAATACACAGAGGTATAATATGCCACAAAATATTACGGTATTTTATCCGAATATGATTAAACTTTTTAAAGAATGTCCTTTCAGATTTCATTACAAATACGATGAACAAATACCCGCACCACTGTTGGATAAAGGATTTATCACCGGTAAAAACATCCACTCCCTTGCTCTGTATTATCTAAAAGGAGAGAATACAACAAAATTTGAAAAGGGTCTTTCTTTAAAGGAAAAAGAACTTTGGAAAACTTTAAAAGAAAACCCGTATTTTAAATATGAGATTGTGGGAACAGAAAAAAACATCCTGTCTAAAGCAGGGAATTACTGGCTTGGCGGGAGAATTGATGCACTCGTCAAAAACGAAAACGATTACTATATCCTTGATTACAAAACGGGCGGAGTCAATAATGACATGACCTTTGACGAGCAAACAATGGTCTATCTGATATTATGCGACAATTTTATAAAAGAATACAACTCTCTTTCGTTTGTTTATCTTGACCTAAAAAACAAAAAAGAGGTAAAAATAGAATTTTCACCTAAACTTAAAGAAAAATATCTTGAAGAACTAAAATCAGCACTTGATGAAATAAACAGTTTTAACCCTGACAAACAAGAAAAAAAAGAAAACTGTAAATGTGAATACGAAAAACTATGCAAATTTAATTAGCCTTGCGGTTTGGATTCATTAAATTTGGAATCCTCCATCCAGCGTTTACCTTTTGCTGTTGTAGAAAAATGCGCTTCATCAGAGGTGTATGAATTTAACCTAAAAGTTCCGTCTGCGTGCAAATATGCCCTTAAGTGTTTATCTTTATCCTGCATATATAATCTTGTAATAACCCCCTTTGGAGAATCATGAGATTCTAAAACATACACTCGACCATTAGGAGAAAGATATTCTTTCACACGACCTTTTCCTTTAATACCGTTTTCAAGATAAGGACGTTCTGTTACTTTATCTGTACCTACGGCTTTTGTTAAAATATCATCAAGTTCTTTTGGATTAACTTTGTTATTATTCTTATCTATTCCGCATCTTTTAATATAATCTTTTATTCCGACACTAACCTGACGTATTATCCCCGGAACAACCTCATCCTTCCTCCTTTTACGCCAGTTTAAATTTGACTGGAAAGAATCCTTAACCCTCTGCTTTTCTCTGTCTTCAAGACCTTCTGTAAAACCACCAACAACAGCATTCCATCTTGGTTTTGCATCAAGAGTCCTATTTTCAACATCACTTGCTAAATATAAAAAAGACGTGCTGTTTTCATTGTATTGAGGCATATTCCCCATAGTTTTCGTTGTTGCACCATTTGAATAAGTTTTAATTTTAGGACTGCCATGTTTTGCAAAGTAATAAATTCCACCTAAAGTTCCCAGCGTCACAAGAGATAAACCAACACCAGCATATAATTTTTCTTTACTCTTATTTTTGGCATCAGATTTTATATCAGTTGGCGCTGATGTCTTTGGTTTTGTTGGTTGTACATATATATTACTATTACTTTTTATAGAATTAAAAGTAGAACTTGGCGTAATCATTCTCTATTCCTTCGTACTACAATTATATAATGCATAAAACCGAAATTTTTTGCTAGTATTATCCAGAAAATCTTAATATTTTTAAACACTTATAAAATCAACAAACATATTAAAAGCCTTTCGGGTTGCCTTTTCTACCCGATTATTATAAATATTTTTCATTCGTTTTAAAGGATTTTTAGTTTGAATATCTACCCTGTTTCTGGAAAAAAAGTTGGTATCAATAATTTGTTCCCTCATTACTTTTTCAACTAATTCAGGATATTTTCCGTCAGAGGTAACACAGTCTATTACGGGTTTTCCTTTTGTAATTGCGTAATAAGCAGACATTAATGAAGTCCTGTGAGTACCTGAATTACAGTGGAATAAAGCCTTGCCTCCCTTTTCAGAATTTTGAGCAACAGACTTTGCAATAGATGAATAATCCTCACCTGTAGGATACTTACCTTCTAAAAAACTGAAAGGTTTACGAATATACTCTATCCCTGCCAATTTACAAGCAATTTTTTCAATAAACTTAAGTCCGCCTCCGCTTAAATGCCTAAAATCATAAATTTGGGTAACACCTTCATCTTTTAATTTAAAAACATCAATAACACTCGGATGAGGTCCGCGCAACAAAGAACTGTCCACCATTTTATACTTTTTTGGCAAAGACGTAAATGAAGGTGAACACCCGAAATATCCCTGTTTTGAATTTATAGTTGTTGACATACTCTGTAAATTTTACAAGAAACAAAATATTTTATCAACATTACCATAAAAAAGATTATAACCTTTTCATTTCGGATATATCAGGGTTTAATAATCTTCTGCCAACTGTTGCAAAACTGATTGAACAAAGAACTTTATCACCATAATTAATCAATTTTTCAACAACTCCTTCCCCAAATTCTTCATGGAATACTCTGTCACCCTCTTTAATAGGGTCACTGTTAACTCTGTCCTCTTCAGGAATTTGAGCCTGATATTCAGGAACTTTTGGAGTTGTATTTGCTCTTGTTTGTAACGGTTCTGACGGTTGAGGAGGAGTAGCATTTTTTATTTCTTCCTCAACAGTTTGCGGCTCAGGCTCGGACACAGGTTGAGGCTCAGGCTCGGATTGTAAAACAGGCTCAGGCTGAGAAACAGGCTCTGTTACCGGTGGAACTTGCTCTGCAACAGACTCGCTAATGACAGGAATTTCTTCATCAGGTTTAGATAATTCTTCTATCATATCTAAATCATCGTCAGACAATTCTTCATCATCTTCTTCAACATCAGGAACTTGGTTTAAAGCCTCCTGCACTTCATCTTGAGGAGTTAAGACAGGCTCTTGAACCACTTGTTCAACAGGTTCGGCAACAGGTTCGGCAACAGGTTCAGGTTCAACAGGCTGAACCTCCACCTCTTGAGCAGTAGCACCCGCCATTTGTGAAACCTCTACCTCCGGTGCTGACACAATATCTGTTTCAGGGGTTTTAATCTCTTCAATCGGCTCTGCAACAGGAGTTTCAACCTGAACCTCATCTTGTGCTTCAACCGTTACATCTACTGGCGAAACTACCTCTTCTGTCACAGGTTGCTCAACAGGTTCAGACGGTATTACAGGTTCACTTTGCTCTGCCACATCAACAACTGCCTCTTCCACAGGTTGCTCTACCTGAACATCCTCTTGAACAGAGGCCGGTGCTTCATGTTTTACATCAGGAACTGCCGCAGTTGGCAATTCAGCACCCTTTGCTTGTTCTGCCATTCTTTCTTTTATTTGAGGATAAAAGATATCTGCAGATGTCATTTGATACAATTTTGTTATCAATGGAACGAATTTTGTCATCTTACCATAGGCAATAAATTCGTCCTCTGCAAGTTTTTGCAAGAAAATATTATACCCGCCAAAATCTTTTTGTTGCTTCAGAGGTGTGAACATAAACATATTTTTAGACACCTTTTTCAACTCTGAAATATTTGAATAATCATAGTCACATATCAATGTAGGATGGATATTTTCTGTATTTAGTACCTGATTCAATAAGAACTTATCAGAACTTTCCTCCGACAACGGAGTGAATACATAAAACTCTTCATTCATGCCTGCAAGTACGGAATAAACATACCTAATACATTCTTTTTGAAGAGATTGCTTTATATTGGAAATATCCAAAACAACCGTATTTTCTTTTTCAAATTTTTGTTTAAGCACTCCAAATTCCTGCGGAGTTTGAGCAAAAACATTCCAGTCACGGATTTGTTTAATCTTATTCTTCATAATAACCAACTGCATAAGTTTGGTTCGCATAAATTCAGAATCAACAACGGCTTTAAAAGTATCAAAAGGAATAAAATCAACTGTTTTTGAATACTCACTCAATTCCTCAAAAATAGACTGAATCATTGCTTTACTTTCAGCAGTGGCATCAACAAAACCTTTTTCATAAATATAATTAATTGTTGAACTGTTGAGAGGGAGTTTAAAATCTTTTGTAAGAGTAAGTTTATTTGCTTTAAACACACCTGCAGTATCAAAAACAATAAGTTTTTTATTTCTTGACTGTAACTGCATAGCAAAATTACTCAAAAGCACTTTTGTTGTATAAAATTTTTCTGAAAGAATAATAGGATTATCATTAAGAACGTCAAAATCAACAACAAGATTGTTTTTTGAACCCAAGGCTCTTCCGAGATTAAGAGGATTATCTTTATTAAGAATATCAAGTAAGAACGATGCATCAAGAGGAGTAACCTCTGCTCTTAATGATGGTATTGAACCATCATAAGTTCTTGCCTGTCCGTCATAGGTAAAAATAATTTTAGCGACTGCTACTTTGCCAACTCTTGTTGCTTCAAGATGTAAAACCTGCGCAATATAAACCTTTTGCGCATCTTCTATTTTTAACAATCCTGATAAAATCAAATCTTCTTCATAACAAAGTTTTACAAGATTATTTTTTACTTCAATAATATTCATAAAAATATCCTTTTTATACTCTCTCTCACTTTGTATTCTATCATAAAATATGTATAGTTATATCCATTAAACAGTCTATATAAATTATAAGATTTACAATAACTGTAAATTATTATACAATGTAAACGATTAGGATATAAGGAACACTAAAATAATGTCAGATTACCAACACGAAGAACAATGGAGAGAATCCAGTTTTAAAGCGTTAATACCATTTATAGTATTTGTATTCTTTTACTTTGGGTTTTCAATCGCAACAAAAGATTTTTCAAAAGTGCCAATGACAGTAGCCTTTATAATATCATCCGCTGTGGCGCTAATTTTAAACCATAAAGAAAAATTGAACAAAAAAATAGAAGTGTTCGCTCGTGGGATGGGAAATAAAGACATAATGATAATGTGCCTTGTATTCATTCTGGCAGGCGCATTTACTGCAACAGCACAGGCGGTAGGCGGAGTAACATCTGCCGTTATGATTGCCGAACATTTTATTCCGCCAAGTTTTATGGTATCAGGACTGTTTGTTATATCGGCTCTTATATCTTTATCTATCGGAACATCTTGCGGAACTATTGCTGCACTTATACCTATTGCAGTAACACTTTCCCAAACCTTTGGGTTTAATCCATCGGTCGTTTTAGGTGCTACCGTAGGGGGTGCAATGTTTGGGGATAACATTTCACTTATCTCTGATACAACTATTGCCTCAACAAGAACCCAAAATGTTGATATGAGGGATAAGATGCTTTATAGTTTAAGAATTGTCATTGTTCCTGCACTTGTTTGCGTAATACTTTATATGCTCCCATCATTTGCAGGTGTAACAGTTGATAATATTCAGACTATTGCAAACCTCGATTCTTACATAAAAGTTTTTCCATACATATTTCTTTTAGTGTTGGGTATCGCAGGGGTTAATGTTATGTTTCTTCTACTTATAGGAACTATTCTGAACACCATTATCGGAATTTACTACAATATATTTGATATATTTGGGGCTTTTTCCTGCATAGGTGACGGAACTGTCAGTATGGCAAACACTCTTATTGTAGCGATGCTTGCAGGCGGACTTTTGAAGATGGTAAGATACAATGGAGGTATAACTTATATAATCAAAGAAACTCAACACCTTATAACTAATAAAAAACTATGCGAAGTTGGGATTTGCATACTTGTCGGGATAATCAATTTATTTACGGCAAATAACACCGTTGCTATCATTACTGCAGGGCCTATTGCAAGAGAACTGTCACAAACCTATGGAGTAAATCCAAAAAGAACAGCCAGTCTTTTAGACACCACTTCTTGTTTCGTTCAGGGATTAATTCCTTATGGTGCGCAAATTCTTATTGCAACAAGTTTAGCCTCAGCAATAGGTGTCAGTTCATTTACTATTATGAAAGGGCTTTTTTATCCTGCACTTCTTGGGGTTGGCATTATGGTATCAGTTGCCTTAACTAAAAAATAAAAATCGCTTATCTGTATAATTATTAAATTTCATAAATTTATGCTATTCTATATATATGAAGCGAGTTGCAAGAATAATTCTAACTGTCATAATCATATTGGTTGTTTGTTGTTTGGTCATCAGAAAAGATAACCCCAATACAGACCTGACCATAAACAGTTCAGATGTGAAGAAAAATCCTGATGCAATAGAATTAGACCTTGACTACCCGACACCAAAAACAAAAACAATAAACGGGATAGATTATCTGCAATCACAACTGCCTGTTGGTAAGTTCGGAGGTGAATTTATATCATCAACGATAGGCGAAGGTCCAAAAACATTTAACCCTTTCACCTCAACAGATGCAACATCTTCTACAATGGCAGATGCCATGTATGACGGTTTATTTACCTCTAACCCAATGACAGGTGAGGTTATCCCCAAACTTGCCAAAAACCTTGAAATAAAAGGAAACAAATATATTATCCGTTTAAGAAAAGGGATTCAGTGGTCTGATGGCAAACCTATTACGGCAGATGATGTTCTGTTTACATGGAAAGATATTATTTTTGCAGGACTCGGAAACACATCAACTCGTGACAGTATGCTTATAGATGGCGAACTACCGAAAATAAGAAAAATTGATAACTATACGGTTGAATTTACTATAAAAAAACAATTTGCACCGTTCTTAAGAATGTTATCCGCACCGATTGCTCCTAAACATTATTTTACAAAAGATAAAAATTGGGCTAAAAACTTTGACAGATTTTTATCCACAAATACTAACCCTAAAACTATTGTTTCAAGCGGGGCTTACAGATTAAAAGAGTATGTCCCTGCTCAACGTGTTGTTTTTGAAAGAAACCCTAATTACTATTTAATAAATAAAAAAGGTGAAAAATTACCATATATAAACAAAATTATTTATCTTATAGTTGGGGACATAAATAATCAAATTTTAAAATTTGAAGCAAACGAACTTGATGAAATATCGCTAAAAGGCGGGGATGTCGCACGCTATAAAGCAAAAGAGTGTAAATCTAATTATGTGATATATAATCTGGGGGCTGATAACGGAACAATGTTCCTTGCGATAAACCTAAATAACAGAAAAAATAAACAAACAGGGAAATATTATGTTCCGCTAAAAAAACAAAGATGGTTTCAGGATGTAAATTTTAGACGGGCAATAGATTTTGCAATAGACAGGAAAAGTATGGTTCAAAATATTGCAAACGGAATGGCTACCCCGCTTTTTACAGCCGAAAGCCCTAACGGAATTTATTACAACGAAAAAATCAAAGGTCACTCAAGAGATTTACAAAAAGCAAAAGAATTACTGACATCAAGCGGGTTTGTGATAAAAAATAAAAAACTTTATGACAAATACGGAAATCGTGTAGAAATAGACCTTTCAACAAACGCAGGCAACACAGAACGTGAAGCACTCGGCGTTATGATAAAACAAGATTTATCCGATATAGGGATACAGGTTAATTTTAAACCAATAGAGTTCAATTCTCTTGTAAACAAAATTACAAACTCTTTTGACTGGGATACTATTATATTAGGACTGACGGGTTCACCTGTCGAGCCACACAACGGTAAAAACGTATGGAACTCTAACGGCCCGCTACATCTTTTTAACCAGCGTTCTCAAAATGATATATCAGGGGTTTTACCTTATCCGTTTGAAAAAAGAATTAATGACATTTTTGACAAAGCATCACTTTGCTTAAAATTTAACGAACGCAAAAAATATTATGACGAATACCAACAAATCGTTTATAACGAAGCACCTATAATCTATCTGTATTCGCCTATAAGAATTTTTGCAATCAGAAGAAAAATAAAAAATCTTTATCCGTCAACACTATCAGGTTTGACATATAATATAGAAGAACTTTACATAGAGGAGGATAAAAAATAATGAAAATGTGGAAATTCATATTCAAACGAATCCTCCAAACAATACCGCTTTTGGTCATTGTATCGCTGATAAGTTTCTTCATAATAAGGTTATCACCTGTTGACCCGCTTGCAGAATTGAGATTAAACCCATCAATCTCTCAAGAAACACTCCAAAAAGAAAAAGCAAGATTAGGACTGGATAAGCCTATAATTGTTCAATACGGTCTTTGGGCTAAATCATTTATTCAGGGCGATTTAGGCGTAACATCGGCGGGCGAAAAAGTTTCGGTAAAACTCGCTGAAAGAATCCCGAACACTCTTATTCTTACACTGATTGTTATATTTATGACATGGTCTGTTGGTGTGCCGCTGGGGATACTGGGTGCAATCTATAACAAAAGCAAATTAGATAGAATACTCACAATTCTTTCAAGTGTGGGTATGGCAATTCCATCTTTCTTCTTTGCCATATTGCTATTGATATTTGCGGTAAAATCAGGCTGGTTTCCTGTCGGAGGGTTAACAAGTTACAATTTTAGCGACTTATCCCTATTTGGCAAAATTCTTGATATATCAAAACACCTTGTCTTACCTGTAACAGTCTTATTCACTCTTTCTCTTGCAGGACTACAAAGACAAATGAGAGCAAATATGCTCGATGTGTTAGACAGTGATTACATAAAATTTGCAAGAGCAAAGGGCTTAAGTGAAAACAAAATAATTTTTAAACACGCACTGCGTAATGCAATCAACCCTATGATTACACTTTTAGGTTTTGAATTTGCGGGGTTATTAAGCGGGGCGGCTCTTACCGAATACGTTTTTCAATATCCGGGACTTGGTCGATTAATACTTGAAGCCGTCATGAAATCTGATATAAATCTTGTTATGGCGTCACTTATGATAGGTTCAATAATGCTTGTAGCAGGAAATTTACTGGCAGACATTCTTTTGATTATTACTGATCCGAGAGTTAGAAGTTAGGGGTAAAACAGCGAATGTTTAAAGAAATTTTAAAAGATAAATTTGCAGGGAAAGCACTCATTATACTAATAGTGATGTACCTTTGTATTGCCTGTGCTAATTTTATCGCACCTTATTCAAAAGATTTTTCTGACAGAAATCAGGCTTATGCACCTCCGTCACCTGTTTATACAATGACAGAAAACGGACAACTCTCACTGCCTTATACCTATAACTATGTAAGAGTTTTTGAACCAAAATTATATCAAAATGTTTATCAGTTAGACAGAAGTGAAAAACACTATCTACACCTTTTTGTAAAAGGGGAACAATACAAAATACTTGGAATTATCCCTTGCAATATCCATTTATTCGGAACAGATAAGGGCGGAAGATTTTATCTGTTAGGAACAGATATTAACGGGCGTGATGTTTTTTCAAGATTACTGTTTGGAGGAAGAATTTCTTTAACAATAGGCTTTTTAGCACTATTTATTTTATTCCCGATAGGTCTTTTATATGGCGGGATATCAGGTTATTTCGGCGGTTGGGTTGACATAATAATGATGAGATTTGCAGAGGCTGTTATGGCTATCCCAAGTTTTTATCTTTTGATAATTTTAGCCTCTATTTTACCTGCAAATATGACAAGTATCCAACGATTTACCCTTATTGTTGTAATACTTGCCCTCATTGGCTGGGCTGGATTTGCCCGAGTGGTAAGGGGTATGGTTTTATCAATAAAAAATGAAGAATTTGTTCAATCTGCCGAAACTATCGGAGCATCTAAATTGAGGGTTATTGTAAAACATATTTTACCTCAAACGACAAGTTACGTAATTATAGCAATGACTTTAAGCGTACCGTCTTATATATTATCAGAATCAGGTTTGAGTTTCCTTGGGCTTGGTATTCAGCAACCTGATGCAAGTTGGGGGAATATGCTTAAAGAGGCTCAAGAGTATATAAATATTTTATACCGACCATGGCTTTTAACCCCCGGACTTTTAATATTTATTGCAGTTCTTTGTTTCAACCTCATTGGTGATACGGTCAGAGATATACTTGACCCTAAAGGTAAAATGAGATAATACAAATCTATCTTTCAATATAATCTAAAAATTCTTTCTCAATAGGTGATAATTCTGATAAAATCTGTTTAGTTTTTAATTCTGCGTGTATCTCGTGCATAAAGTTATCTTTTGCATATTCGGAAATATTATCAGAAGTTTCTTTAAACCTGTCAGGAACATTTAAAAGGTTAAAAGATATCAACGAAAGTTGATTACAGTGTACTGTTTCGTGAACATAAGCGTGTAGTGGATGTTTTGTTGATTCAATCCCCGTATATTCTGCTCTTTCAGGATTAATAACAACCATTGAACCCTTTGATGTCATAGAGTTCGTACCTGCCGAATGAACGTAAGGACAAGTTATTATAATATCAGGCAAATTTAAACCGTACTCCGTTACTCTTTTTGCGGTTTCAAGCCAATTCTTTGCAGAGTTAACATCATTGTTAAAATACATCTCTTTAACACCGTATTTATTCTTTAGAATGTCTTTTACAAGTAAAATCTCTTTATCTTTATCAGGCTCAATAACCGCCTTATATAAACCGCTCAGCCTGTCGTAAGCATCAACACCGCTATTTCTGAAATATTGTTCTTCTGATAGGGTGGATTTACCCTTTCTGTTTAGTATATTCACAAGAACATCTTTACATCTGTCGATATGGTTATACTCAATATTCTCTGTCATACGCTGAACGTATCCAAATAATAAACTATTGAACTCCTGTTCCTGCGGGCAATCAATAAGTCGTTTTATCCCATTTTTATCAACATTCTTTTGGTGTAATAAGTTTGTTATAATTCTGTTTTTTCTCTTTATATAATCTGAAGAAAAATTGTCAGATTTTTGTGTACCACAAAAAGTAACCTTATTTTTTTTGGTAAATTGTTCATTCTTTACTTGTTGGATAAATGAGATACTTATAGACATAGCATACCTTATATCTATATAAGTACCCTAATAAAAAAATTTGCCATATAATTAAGGTTTAATAAGATACTTAATTGCGTTACCTGCAATATGCTGTTTCATAGCAAACTCGACATCCTTTAGCGGCAAGGTATCCGTAATAAGTTTTTCAACCTCAACATCACCTGATATTATATGCTCTAAAGCCTGTCTAAAATATTTTGGAGTATGGTGGAATACACTCATTAACTTAATATCGCCATAGTGCATTTTAGTAGTATCAAAAGTAACGGTTGAACCTGACTTGCACCCGCCAAAGAAGTGAACTGTTCCCCCGGGTCTTACACAAGAGAATATTCTCTCCCATATCTCCGGCAAACCAACACATTCAACAGCAACATCCAACCCTCTTTTTTCGTCTGTATATTCTTTAAAAATCTTTTCAGGGTTAGGATATTTCTTTAAATCTACAATTTCGTCAGCATGAGCAAACTCATCTGCCATTTTTAATTTTAGAGGATTTCTTCCTGCAACAATAACCTTAGCCCCTTTTAATTTAGCCAAACGGGCAAACATCAACCCAATAGGACCAATCCCGATTATCCCGACAGTTTGTCCTGCTTTTATACCCGTTCTTTCGACCCCATGAACCACATTTGCCAACGGTTCACAAAAAGCAGCCTTATCAAAACTCAAATCATCAGGTAAAATTAAAGTATTTTTTCTGACAATTCTTTCCGGCACAACAATATATTCAGCATAAGCACCATTTAACAGATCTAAATTTTCACAAAGATTATATTCCTCTCTCTTACAAAAGAAACATTCTCCGCAAGGTGCAGAATTAGCACAGACGACCCTATCGCCAACTTTAACATTTTCAACACCCTCTGCAACTTTTTCAACAACACCTGCAAACTCATGCCCGAACCCTGACGGAATAGATTTTATCAATACAGGATGACCTCTCCTGTACGTCTTTACATCTGTTCCGCAAGTGAGAGCAGATTTTATTCTGACTAAAATCTCACCTTTCTCAAGTGGTTTTACACTTACGTTCTCATCATACTTTATATTTTCCGGTCCGTAATATAATACTGCTTTCATTTTTATCCACCTTAAAACTTAATATATGCTTTCATTATCTTGTTAGAAATTGTATCATCAAAAGCATCTTGAATTTTTTCTAACGGATAAATCGTTGAAAGATTTTTAACATTAACCTCTCCATTAGTTAAAAGTTGAAGAGAGGTTTCTAAATCTTGCGGTCTTGGAGAGTAACTACCCAAAACAGTCAATTCCTTATAATAAATATCGTTATTAGCATAAGCAGAATTGTTTGGAGTGCTTGAAAATACCAAGATTTTTCCACCTAATCTTACTGATTGCAAGGCAACAGGGATAGCAGCATCCGCACCAGATGTCATAAACACACAATCTACCCCAATATCATTAGTATGAGAATAGATATGTTTATGAACAAAGTCTAAATCTGACGAATTAAAAGCATTGATACCGAGAGTTTGAGCCTTTGCAATTCTGTCAGGCATAATATCACAACCATGAACAGTCATTCCGAACGCTCTTAAAGTTTGCCCCATTAATAAACCGATTGTTCCTAATCCGACAACCAGAACTGAAGATAACGGAGATAACTCTGCACGTTTAACGGCTCTTACACAACATCCCAATGGCTCATAAAACGCTACCTGATCGTTTGTAAGATTTTTTGGTTTTAAATGGGTTACATAGTGCAGGTGTTCCTCACTTAAATAAACATATTCACTAAACCCACCCGGTTCAATATTTGTTTCTTTAAAATGTTCGCACATTGAATAACTTTTCCCTCTGCAATATGCACACTTAAAACAAGGAATATGGTGTGAAGCAACAATAGTATCACCTACTTTAAACCCTGAATTAGAATTTATTTCTACAATTTCAGCAACAATTTCATGACCTAAAACTGTTCCGTCATTTGATATATGCTCTCTAAACTTAACTATATCAGAACCACACAGCCCGCAACCTATAACCTTTACGATTGCACCTGTTCTGTCATCAAGTTTAACCTGTTCTCTTTCTACAACCTCTATTTTATTATTTCTAATTTCTGCTACTCTCATAATTCACCTCTTTTAATTTAATTTTATCATAAATAAATGATACCAAATTATGATATAATTTTAAATATGAGAAAACTTTTTTTAACAATTTTATCAATTATAATCTGTTCAATATGTGCATACGCAGATATGGATACTCAATACATTGAAATGACAGTACCCGATATTGA
This sequence comes from uncultured bacterium, assembly GCA_946183815.1. Taxonomy (GTDB): domain Bacteria; phylum Cyanobacteriota; class Vampirovibrionia; order Gastranaerophilales; family Gastranaerophilaceae; genus UBA2883. The sequence goes on from CAMHDG010000006.1 coordinate 17,913, forward strand.
ACCTGTAAAAGAAGAAAGGGTGCAACATCAGCAAATACAGTTAGAAACTATGCCCG
>CAMHDG010000007.1 GCA_946183815.1 uncultured bacterium
TCTCTCTCTCCAAGGAGAGACAAATCGGCTTCGCCGATAAACAATAATTTACCTAATTACCTCAACCGCACATTCAACCCTGCCAAAAGGGGCACTTACCTGATATCCCTGAACAAACGGGGCAATTTTTTCTTTCATTTCTATTGCTATTTCCAGTCCGATTTTTATTCCGTCCTCTTTAGTTTTTGCTTTTGACATTCGCTCTATTACAGAATCAGGAACAACGACCCCGGGCACCTCTGTTTTTAAAAACATTGCGTTTCTGTATGAAACTAATGGCCAAATTCCTGCAACAAGCGGGATAGACATATTATCTTTATTTATTTGCTCAATAAACCTCATTAAACTGTCTGTGTCAAATACCGGCTGGGTTATTACAAATTCTGCCCCTGCTTTAACTTTGTTATAAAAATGGTTAACCTCTTTTTCAAAATCAAGAGCACAAGGGTTTGCCCCAACTCCTATAAGAATTGATGTTGGCGGGTTAATGGTGTTGCCTGCAATATCAAGTCCGTGGTTAAGGTTGTTGACAACTGTTGTAAGACCTACTGCGTCAACATCAAAAACAGCCGTAGCATCAGGATAATTCCCTAATTTTGGAGGGTCACCTGTTACAATCAAATAATTTTTTAGTCCGCCTGCGTATCCGCCTAATAAATCTGACTGCATTCCTATTAAGTTTCTGTCACGACAACAGTAGTGTAATATCGTTTCCATTCCTGTTTTTTGCTCTATCATCAAAGCGGTAACGAGTGGTGATATTCTTGAACTTGCCCGTGGTCCGTCAGGTATATTTATCGCATCTATTCCTGCTTTTTTACATTGTTCAACTTTGTTTATTACATCCGTTAAATCGGTTGAGCGTGGCGGGGTAATCTCTATGGTTGTTGCGTGTTCTTTTGAAAACAGTTTCTTTGCAAAATTACTTTTCTCAATAGTAGGAGTGACATTTATTTCTGTATTATCAACACTTTCTGATTTTATAATTTCAATCTTCTTTTTAGAAGATGTAATTGCTTTAATGGCTTTTGCCATATCTTCAATATGTGTTTTGTCCGTTCCGCAGCAGCCACCGACCCCTTTTACCCCCAGTTCTATATAGTGTTTACAATAGGTAGTAAAATATTCGGGGGTGTTCATATAGATAGTCCTTCCCTCTAATTTTTTCGGGCTGCCCGCATTAGGCTGAACGACCAGAGGTTTGTTTATTTTATCTATAACTTTTTTAACAGCACTCAACATTGCGTGAGGCCCTATTGTGCAATTTAATCCAAGAATATCTATGTTATCTGATTTATCAAGTTTTTGAAGTGCTTTTGCTATATCAAGTCCTTCAGGTGTTTCAAGTTCTTTTCTTGAGGTCATTGACGCTATAATCGGGGTATTGTATGACTTCGCAATTTTTGCACCAAGCAGTAATTCTTTTAGGTCAAAAAAGGTTTCAAACATAATGCCGTCAACCCCTGCTTCAACGAGCGTTTTTATTTGTTCATGATAACTTTCTTCTATCTCAGGCTGATTTTCCGATGTCATAATAGAACCCAGTTTTAGTCTTGAACCGACAGAGCCTAAAACGTATATTTTATCCCCTGCTACCTCTTTTGCTATTCGTACACCTGCGGTGTTTATTTCTTTACATTTACCCCCAAGCCCGTATTTTTTTAGTTTAATACTGTTTGCCCCAAAGGTATTAGTTAAAATTACATCTGCACCTGCATCAATATAGCCCTGATGGATTTCTTTTATTAAGTCAGGTCTTGTGAGGTTTAGTTCGTCAAAGCAAGTGTTTATGAAAACTCCTTTTGAATAAATAGTTGTTCCCATTGCTCCGTCAAATACAAGTGTCTTTTCGTTTATAGCCTCAATTATGTTTTTCATTTTTTGTATTCTTTCAGTATTTTTGCTTGTTCTTTTCTTATTTGTGAGATAAAATCTTCATCCTTAAGTACAATTTTTTGAGCGACAACCGCTGCTTCAGATGCGTTTGTTGTGTGAACAACCAGTCCATGATAATTTGGTGCTATTTTGATTGCGGTATGTTTTTTGCTTGTTGTCGCCCCGCCAACCATTAAAGCAGGAAGTTTAAACCCTTCCTTTTCCATTCTTTCTGCAACCTTTTGCATCTCTTCAAGCGATGGAGTGATAAGTCCGGAAAGTGCGATGATATCAGCATTATATTCTCTTGCGCTCTCTAAAATATCAGAGGAATTAACCATTACCCCTAAATCTATAACTTTAAAATTATTACAGGTTAAGATTAGAGAAAGTATGTTTTTCCCTATATCGTGAACATCACCTTTTACGGTTGCAAGAATAACTGTTCCCAGTTTCTTTGAGTCGTCAGACTGTTCAAATTTGTCCTGTAATTTATCAACAATCTCTTTCATTATTCGTGAAGATTTTACGACTTGCGGAAGAAACATTTTTCCCGCTCCAAAATATTCCCCAACAATATTCATCCCCTCTAACAATATTTTTTCAATAATATCTATCGGAGAATATGATTTTAGGGCTTCATCTAAATCTTCACTTATATAAGTTGTATCCCCTTTTATTAAAGCGTGTTGGATACGTTTTTCAACTGTATAACTTCTCCATTCTTCAACTTTTTTTTCTTCAGAAGAACTATCTTCATTTACCCCTTGGGCATATTCTAACAACTTCTCGGAGGCATCGTCATTACGGTTTAGAACAACATCTTCCACAAGTGTTTTTAGAGGTTCTTCAATCTCATCATAGGTTTGGAGCATACCTGCATTAACAATTCCCATTGTTAAGCCCTCTTTTATTGCGTGGTATAAAAAGACCGTATGTATCGCCTCACGTACCTTGTTTACCCCTCTGAAAGAAAAAGATATATTACTTATTCCGCCCGAAAACAGTGCAAGCGGGAATTTTTGTTTTAATATTTTTAGTGCCTCTATAAAAGATGTTGCGTTATTGTTGTGTTCTTTCATCCCTGTTGCAAGCGGAAATACGTTCAGGTCAAATATAATGTCTGTTGGGGATATATGACATTTTTCAGTCAATATTTTGTATGCCCTTGAAACTATATCAATTCTATCGTTTACTCCTGTTGCCTGACCGTTTTCATCAAACGCCATAACAACAATAGAACCGCCTAAATCACGTATTGTTTCAGCCTGTTTTATAAAATTTTCTTCACCCGCTTTTAAACTTATAGAGTTAACGATAGGTTTTGACTGGATACATTTTAGACCTGCTTTTACAACCTCAAAGTCAGAAGAATCTATCATTATTGGAACTTTTGATATTTCAGGTTCAGAGGCTATGAGGTTGAGAAACTTACACATATCTGATTTTGAATCTGAAAGGTCGGAGTCCATACAAATATCAATAATATTGGCTCCGTTTTCAATTTGTTTTTTTGTAATTTGAAGTGCTTCTTCAAAGTTCCCCTCTTTAATTAGTCTTGCAAATTTTTTTGAGCCTGTGACATTAGCACGTTCTCCTATCATAATAAAATTTTGGTTACCGTCATAAATAAACGGTTCAAGTCCGCAAAAGACAGAAAAATCTTTTTGTTTATGTTCGATTTTTCTTGGCTTATACCCTTTTAAAGCCTCTGCGATTGCCTTTATGTGTTCGGGTGATGTTCCGCAACAGCCTCCTGCTATATTCAGTAAACCTTGTTTTGCTAGTTTTTCATAACCTTCTGCCATGTGCTCCGGAGTTTCGTCATAACCTCCAAATTCATTTGGCAAACCGGCATTTGCATAAAGGGAAATTCCACAGTTTGCGTATTTGCCTAAATCTTCTATATATGGAATCATTGCATCTATTCCCATAGAGCAATTCAGTCCGACTGTTATCGGGTTTGCAAATTCTATGCTGTAATAAAACGCCTCTAATGTTTGACCTGATAGTGTTCTGCCCGATTTATCAGTAAGTGTTACGGAAAGCATAACAGGAATGTCTTTTTTTTGCTCTTTTAGAGTTTGTTTTATTGCATAGATACAGGCTTTTGCATTAAGTGTATCAAAAATTGTTTCTATTAAAAATACATCAACCCCTTCTTTTGCAAGAATATCTGTTTGTTCCTTGTAACTTGTTACCAGTTCATCAAAGGTTACATTTCGGTAATCAGGGTTCATAACGTCAGGTGAGATTGATGCTGATTTATTAGTCGGGCCTATAGAACCTGCAATAAATCGGGGTTTATCTTTAGTGGAATATTCCTCTGCAAGTTTTCTTGCAAGTCTTACTGATGCAATATTCATTTCTTTTATGTAATTTTCCAGCCCGTAATCTTTTTGTGAGATAGAGTTTGCACTAAAAGTATTACATTCAATGATATCTGCACCTGCCTCTAAATATGCTCTGTGAACCTTTTCTATTGAATCGGGCTTTGTTAGTGAGAGAAGGTCGTTATTCCCTTTTAGGTCAATTTTGGAGTCTTTAAATAATTTTCCTCTAAAATCGGCTTCGCATAAGTTCTGACGTTGCAACATTGTTCCCATTGCACCGTCAAGAATTAGTATTTTCTCCCCCAGTTGTTTTATAAATTCAGACATAATTCTCTATTCTTATTTTTTACGCAATCGATTTTACTATTACAGGAATGATTGTTTCTATGAGTGAAACAAAAAACATCAAGAATACAATAACAGCAACAGTCTTTTGAATATCGGAGAATAAAAACATTTTTTTATTTTCTCTGTATTCGGCTATTTCTTTATATTCTTCGCCGTATGGTTGAACAGGTAATTTTTTTTCTATTTCTTCCAAAACTTTAGCGAACTTTATTTTAATAAGCATATTGTAAGAGTCCATATTCATCCACCAAAGGATAGCACAGCACATGCCGATAATGGTTAAAAGTGTTCCCAGTGGTATTGAGTATGCAAAAATCGCTGTTTTTGTCAGATATACTCCGAATAATAATATTATGCACAAGCACAGATAAAATCTGTTAATTGCAAAACTTCTCGTTATAAAACTTTCTTTTTGTTCGGAATATAGTTTATATTGCTGAAAAATTAAATCTTGTTCACTCATTGTTTTATCCTTTTGTTATATTAGTAACTTCTGCCTTGGTGCATCAACTCGTCAAAATCTTTTTCATCAAGAGTTTCTTTGTCGAGTAATGCCTTAGAGATGTATTCAAGTAAATCTCTGTTTTGAGTAAGTAATTCTTTTGCTATTGCATAGCGTTCATCAACAATCTTTTTAACCTCTTTGTCGATTTCTGCAGCAATTTCTTCAGAGAAATCTCTGCTGTGCCCAAAATCACGCCCCATAAATACGTGTTCCTGAGATTTGCCGTAGGTAAGATTACCCATTTTTTCGCTCATCCCGTACATAGTAACCATTTTTCTTGCAAGTTCTGATACTTTCTCAAGGTCATTAGATGCCCCAGTTGTTACGGAATCAGGTCCATATATTATTTCTTCCGCAACACGACCGCCTAATGTCATTGTAATTCTGTCAAGCAGTTGTGATTTTTTCATTGTTAAATAATCTTTTTCAGGCAGTGTCATTGTAATCCCTAATGCCATTCCACGAGGAATAATTGACACTTTGTGCAGAGGATCACAGCCTTTGAGCAGTTTTGCCAAAAGTGCGTGCCCGACTTCGTGATAAGCGGTATTTTCTTTTTCTTCATCGGATATAATACGGCTTTTCTTTTCCGGACCTGCCATAACTTTGTCTATTGCTTCTTCTAAATCAGGCATTTCAACTTTAGTTTTATCGTGACGGGCAGCGAGCAGTGCGGCTTCGTTTAATAAGTTTTGCAAATCTGCTCCTGTAAACCCAGGTGTTCTTTTTGCTAAAACTTTTAAATCAACCTCATCTGCTAACGGTTTATTTTTTGCGTGAACCATCAATATTTTTTCTCTGCCTAATACATCAGGTTTATTTATAACTATTTGCCTGTCAAATCTTCCGGGTCTTAAAAGAGCGTTATCTAAAATATCAGGTCTGTTCGTTGCTGCAATAACAATAATGTTGGTATTCTTATCAAACCCGTCCATTTCAACAAGGAGTTGGTTAAGAGTTTGCTCCCTTTCATCGTGACCGCCACCTAGCCCTGCTCCACGCTGACGACCTACTGCATCAATTTCATCAATAAATATAATACATGGCTGGTGTTTTTTTGCCTGATCAAACAGGTCTCGAACTCTGCTTGCACCCACACCAACAAACATCTCAACAAAGTCAGAACCGCTAATTGAGAAGAACGGTACACCCGCCTCTCCTGCTACTGCCTTCGCCATAAGAGTTTTACCTGTACCGGGAGCACCTACTAAAAGTACCCCTTTTGGTATTTTTGCACCAAGTTTAAGGTATTTCTCACTATGTTTAAGAAAATCTACTATTTCTTCAAGTTCTTTCTTTTCTTCATCTATTCCTGCAACATCATCAAACTTTGTTTTTACTTTGCTGTCTAAAAGCATTTTTGCTTTGCTTTTGCCGAAAGACATTGCCTGAGAACCGCCTGCTTGAAGGCTCTTTGCCATAACAACAAGGAATACGATAAATAATATCGGCAATATAAGTGAGCCTAAAAGCCCCAGCATTTGTGAAGATTCACTAGGTTTTTTAACGCTTATATCTACGTTTGCTTTTTCAAGTTTATTCATTAAATCAGCGGAATTTGGTACTAATACGTGGTATTGAAGTGTTGGAGCAGTAGTTTGTGCACCCATAAGTGCTTCATATTTTGAGGTCGGTTTTGGTGCTTCCGGTTGTTTTATCGGAATAGCAATAACCGAATTTTTGTCTATTGTGACACTTTTTATCTCACCGGCATTAAGTTTTTGAACAAAAGTTGAATAGTTTATGTCTGTCGTTTGTGTGGTTGAGCCTGCAAACAGCATTGACACAAAGGCAAGCACCATTATACCTAAAATAATGTACATCCCAACTGATTGACTTTTCATAGTATATTTTCCTCTATTTATCTAAACCTAAAATCTCTTACTTATAGTATATCAGAAATATATTATAAGTGTAAATTATTGTTTATCGGCTTTGCCGATAAACAATAATTTACGGTGACTAGGTGATTAAGTGATTAAGTGACTAAGTCAGCCGATTTTTAATCGGCAATTATACTTTGGCTTTTAGCCAAATTCTTAGTCACTCAGTCACCTAGTCACTTAATCACTTTTGCAAATATCGGCTCACTATGTTCGCCTCTAAACAATAATTTACCCAATCAATTCAACTTTCCCGCTGTTATGGTCAAAATGACATTTTGCAATATAGAGTTTTTTGTTGTTTACTGCTTCATTTATAATACTTGAATTATTAAGCAGATATTCTTCAACCCAGAGGGTGTGCTTTCTTGCAAATTCGTTGTTGCAATCAAATTTTCCTTTCCCGTCAATAACAGGGTAAACAGATTTTAGTATAGATTGAAAATGTTCCGGCAGGTCAGGATATTGTTCATTTGCGTATTTCATAACTCCGCAGTCATCGTGTCCGAGTAGTATTAACAGCGGAACGTGTAATTTTTTTACCGCATACTCAATGCTTTCTTTGACATTTGGTCCGACTGCAATCCCTGCTACTCTTACAACAAAAAGTTCCCCTATCCCGCAGTCGAAGATTATTTCAGGTACAACTCTTGAATCGGAACAACTTAAAACACATGCATACGGTTCTTGATAAAGTGCAAGTGATTGCAGAGTTTTAAGACACATATTTTTTGCAGTCGGGTTTCCCGCTATAAAATTCTTGTTCCCCTCTAAAAGTTTTTCTAATTCTTTCTTTGCTATATCAGGAATGTTATTCATAAGCCCACCTGTAAAATTATTCATGAAAAAATAGGCCCGGTGGGATTCGAACCCACGACCAAAAGATTAAGAGTCTTCTGCGCTACCACTGCGCCACGAGCCTATGTTTCAAGTTATATCTGATTTTTAACGATTTGAATTTTTTCTGCTTTTTACTATTTTGTGACATTTTTGTGACAAATGCTTATTGCATACTTATTCATCTCTTATCTATATTATATTCTCTAATTTATTTATTGCAAGTATATTTCTTTGCATATCTATTGCCATCTATTGCCAGATACCGTTCAGTTGTACTAATATCTGAATGTCCTAAAAGATATTGTTTTTTCTATTTTTAATTTTTTTTATTTATAATTATTGTAATCAAGTAGCAAAAATATTTATTTACGAATATTGTATAACTGTGCAGGCTGTATCAGAACAGTTAAGGGATAAGGTATGATAGAATTAAATCCGATAATCACGACTACAAGAAAAGGTAAAGAACTGAAGCGTTATAATGTTCAGATAAAAAAAAGTGCTGATAAATTTACCCCTAATGTCAATATTGGAGTTACCCCAAGGGGAACTCGGTATTATAGAGCATTGCTCCCTGACAAAAGTTGGGGCTCTCTTTATATGTTAAAAAGGGATGGCTCTGAGGTTATTGTTGATTCCTGTTCTGCGAACTACGGTATTCAGTCGTCAGTTTTGAATAAAAAAAGTAATGGTATTATTACATCTGACAGGTTTGTTGAGCATATAGTCGGCAATGGAGAATCAAAAAATATTGTTCATTCTGATAGAATGGTTGGTCAAACATCTAAAACATACGTGCAGGATGAAGTTAAGCAGGCTATATCATATCTTGCTAAAAAGGTAGATATATTTAAGAACCCTCCAAAAGAAAGTTTCTGGAAAAAATTTTGGAATGTAATAAAGTAATAATCATTCGTATCGGAGAGCATCAATAGGTTTTAATAAAGATGCTTTATGGGCAGGATAATAACCAAATCCTATCCCGACAAGCCCTGAAAAACCGAGTGATAAAAATATTGAAAACAATGAGATTTTAACGGACATTTCTGATGCAAAAAATCCAACCAGTAACGAACCTGTTACCCCGACAAACACCCCGATTAGTCCGCCAATTATTGAGAGCAGAAACGACTCTATCAAAAACTGCCAGCGTATATCCCATGCTCTTGCCCCTATTGCCATTCGTATGCCGATTTCTTTTGTTCTTTCTGTTACAGATACAAGCATGATATTCATGATACCTATCCCGCCGACAAGTAGTGAAACAGATGCTATTGATGCAAGTAAAATTGCAAAAGTTGTTACTGTTGATTTCATCTTTTCCTGAAACTCTGCAGAGTTTCTTATCTCAAAATCTTTTATTTGATTTGCACCTATATTATGGCGTTTCATTAAAATTTCGTTTATATCCTCCATTGCTGTATCTATTGATTCTGCATCCGTACATTTTACAACAATTTGATCAACCGTATTAGGAAACTCTGTTCCAAATATTTTTCTCTGCCCTGTTGTGAGCGGAATAAATATCAAATCGTCCTGATCGAAAGGACCTGACTGACCTTTTGCCGTTAACGTGCCTATAATTCTAAACGGTACTCCTCCGATACGGATAGTTTTTCCTATAGGATCAACATCTCCAAATAATTCACTCTCTACGGTTTTTCCGATTATTGCAATATTCCCTGCGTTTCTGATGTCCTCCATTGTGAATTTTCTGCCATGATCAACCTCAAAGTTTTTGACATATAAATAGTCAGGCATGATTCCGTAAATTGTTGTTGACCAGTTTTGATTTCCGTGGGTTACTTGTTTCCCTTGAGATGAAACAGGGGATAGTGCGTCAACTCCTCTTGCGTTTTGTCTTATAGAGTGAGCATCTTTTGTCGTAAGTGTCGGGGTTGAACCCATACCCATTCTTACCCCGCCTGATGTTGCGGATGCCCCTCGAAGAGTTAACAGGTTGCTCCCCATAGATTCCATATTTGCCTGAACCTTTTCCTGTGCACCTGTTCCTATTGCAAGCATTATGATAACTGCGCTTACACCAATGATTATACCCAAACTTGTAAGCATACTTCTCATATTGTTCACTTTTAGTGAATTTAGGGCTATTTTTAATGTTGATTTAAAATCTATCATGTTTCTCGAGTCCTTTGCTTCAGCCATTCTTCTTTTGGCAGGTCTGATACAATTTGTCCGTCTTTAAACCTGATTATTCTTTTTGTGTATTCTGCAATATCAGGTTCGTGAGTGACAAGAACTATGGTCTTTTTATATTTTTCGTTAAGTTTTACAAAAAAGTTCATAACATCAATACTGGTTTTTGTGTCAAGGTTTCCAGTAGGTTCATCTGCAAGAATAAGCGGTGCATCATTGACTATTGCTCTTGCAATAGCAACTCTTTGTTGCTGACCGCCGGACATTTGGTTAGGTAAATGATCCTCTCTGTTTTCCAGTCCGACTATTTTAAGAGCATATCTTGCTCTCTCGTGTCTTTCTTCTTCCGGAATCCCCTTGTATATCATAGGCAACTCAACATTATCAAGTGCGGATGTCCGGGGAATAAGGTTGAACCCCTGAAAGACAAAACCTATTTTTAAATTTCTGATTTCTGACAGTTTCTCTGATGATAATGATAAAACATCAACTCCATCAAGATAATAAGATCCGGAGGTTGGAATGTCAAGAGTTCCTAATGTATTCATACAGGTAGATTTTCCTGAACCGGATGTCCCCATTATAGATACAAATTCCCCCTCATCTATACTAAATGACACATCATTCAGGGCGTTGAAACTTTCCTCCCCCGTCTGATATGTTTTTATTAAGTTTTTTACTTCGATAAGAGCCAAAATTACCTCAATAACTAATTAACATTTACTTTTTATAACGACTATTTCGCCTAGAATGGTGGTCGCATTCCTCTGCCGCCACCTGATGTTGCTCGGGTTTTATTCTTTTTATCTCCTTTTATTCCTATTGCAACAAGGTCGCCTTCCTTTATTTTATCTGTAATAATCTCGGTATAAGAATCATCACTTAACCCTGTTTTTATAGCAATTCTTTGTAGTTTATTTCTTACGAATAGCCAAATTCCTTGTTCTTTGTATTTTTTACCGTTAGGGTCGGGGGTGAATTTTAGTGCAAAATTCGGAACGCAAAGTGCGTTTTTGTGTCGTGCTGTTATGATTGATACATTTGCAGTCATGCCGGGTTTTAGTTTAAGGTCATCGTTATCAACGCTTACAATAACAGTGTATGTGACGACATTGGAAACAGTTGTAGGCGATAATCGTACCTGTTTTACGCAACCTTTAAAAATAGTATCAGGGTATCCGTCAAGGGTAAACTCTGCCTCTTGACCTTCTTTTACGCTTCCTATGTCTGCTTCTGATACGTTTACCTCTATTTGCATTTTCTTTAAGTCTTGTGCAATAACAAAGTGTTCAGGGGCTTGGAAACTTGCAGCAACCGGCTGACCTTCTTCAATCTTTTTAGAAATAACAACCCCGTCAACAGGAGAGATTATTTTGGTAAACCCCAAAGTTATTTGTGCATTTCTGTATTGAGATTGTGCTCTTGCTATTTCGTCTTTTGCAGAAGCAACTTTTGCTCTGCTTGAGATATAATTACTTTCTGCCTGATCGAGTTCACTTTTTGGAACAAAATTACGTTTATAAAGGTTTCTGTATCGGTTGAGTGTTTTTAAGTCCATGTCAGCGTTAGACTGCATATCTCTTAAATTTGCACGTGCGGCTTGCAGGTTTGCGTAATTTTGATTAACCGTTTCCTGAAATGTTCTTGGGTCAATAATTGCAAGTAGTTGCCCTTTTTTTACGGGGGAGTTGTAATCTGCATATACCCCTGTTACAAGACCTGATACAGTCGAACCAACACTAAACGTATTTACAGGATTTATTGTTCCCGATGCTTCTACTACCTGAGTAATAGTTCTTCTTTCTACTTTTTGGGTATCATATTTTGTACTTGCTTTTATTCCTTTTATAAGTATAAACACAAGAACAAGTGCAATTATTATCACACCGCATAATATCTTTTTATCCTGTAATTTTTCTCTTATTACTTTTAGGTTAATCATTTATTATTTTCCTCTTTTTGTTCTTCTTTTTTAGTATTTGTTTTATCCTTTTTCTTGTTCTTTTTATCTTCTTTTGAGTTTATTTTTTCTTCTTTTTTTATTTTTTTTGTTTCTTCATCAAGTTTAATTTTGATTTCTTCTGACGAAATCTCTCTTTCCATATTTGCTCTTGAAACATTGTAGTTAAAAATATTCTTTACATAAGTATTTTGTGCGATGTTGTAGTTTACTTTTGCATCTTGAACCTCAATATAATCCCCAAGTCCAACCTCGTATCTTCCGTCAGCAAGTTCTAAATTCTCTAATGTTTGTCTAACCTTGACTGCATTAAGCGGGATTTGTTCTTCAAGAGCAATCATATCCACATAGGTTTGTTGGATATCAAAATACATATCTTGTTTAAGTTGATCGATATTATTTTGAGCCATCTTTACTTGTATTTTTGCATTATCAATTCTGTGTTTTGTTTGGATAGGATTGAGGGATGATGTTATTTCGACTGCAATATCAAACGAATTATTTGCGTCATAGTTTGTGTTCATGTATCCATATCCGACAGAGCCTGACAGTTCCGGATAATATTCTCTTTTTGTATAGAGAAGTGCCTGTTTCATTGCATTTTTTGTTGCCTCAAGTGATTTGAGGTCATATCTGTGTTCGTAGGCGTATTTTACAGACTCTTCAAAAGATAGCGGGAACTTATTCTTAAATACATAATCTTTTAAGAGTTCTGATTTTTTTTCTTCTTTTGTGAGGGTTGCGTTAAATACTTCTTTAGGTAAGTTACTTATATCTTTATAGTTTGTGATTTTAATAAGGTTTACGGGCAGATAGTTGTGGTCAAAATGAAAAGTATCTGTTTTCTTTATAGAAAATTTTGGTGCGTTAGTAACGTACATTGCGTTACTTAACGCAATTATTGCGTTTTTGTAGTTTTTTTCTGCCTGAACCAGAGTGATTTTAGAATCACTTAAATAAACTTCAGCGTTGACTAAATCAATTTTAGAGCGTATCCCTTCTTCAAAGTATGCTTTGGTTCTTTGGTAGTTCCTTTCGTTTATCTGAACGTTTGCCTTATCAATTTCAACAATGGCTTGAGCCGCTAACACAGAGTAGTAATTAACTTTTACATTGTATATGGTGTCAATAACTTCTTGATTAAAATCGTGTTCTGCTGCGATTTTGTAGAATTTTTCCATTCTGATATTGGCATTAGTTTTACCAAAATTCCAAATCATTTCTCTCAGTCTTACATCTACGCTGGGAAGTATTCGGGTATTGTGAGTGTAACGGCGATATCTTGACCAGTCTTGATTATATCCTGCTCCTGCAGAAAGTGTCGGTGCGTATTGAGCCTTGGCAATACTCACATTATGTTTTGCCATTTGCCAGTAGTATCTCATTTGTTTTATTTGCGGACTTCTTTGCAGTGCTATATTTATGCAATCGTCAAGTGAAAGCGTAGCCCCTTCTTTTATTGGTATTTCTTGATCCGCCAGTTCTATTTCTTCCAGTGCAAAGGCTGATGTTCCCAACGAAAACACCATAACAAATATGAATAATATTTTTACTATCTTTTTCACTAAACTAACTTTCAAATTTCAGAAGAGATTATTTTAAATATTCAACAAGCCCTTCCAGTGCGTATTTGTAGGAGTTTTTCCCAAATCCGACTACTTGTGCTACGGAAACTCCGGAGATGAAAGAGGTATGCCTAAATTCTTCTCGTGCGTGAATATTTGTCATGTGAACTTCGACAGTCGGTATTGAAACGGAGGAAATAGCATCTCTTAAGGAAACGCTTGTGTGTGTTAGCCCGCCTGCATTTATTATAATACCGTCATATTTACCTCTTGCAGAGTGGATAGTGTCTATTATCTCGCCTTCGTGGTTTGACTGAAAACATTCTAATTCAGCACCCAATTCACCCGCTCTTGTTTTTAGTGAATTTTCAATATCTGTTAAAGTTGTTGAACCGTATTTTTCAGGCTCTCTTGTCCC